>NZ_JCACHA010000616.1:0-16448 GCF_059503625.1 Skermanella sp. | reverse complement strand
AAGGGCGCCAAGCGCGCCAAGAACTTCAAGATCTACCGGTGGAACCCCGAGGACGGTCAGAACCCGCACCTGGACGAGTTCGAGATCGATCTCGACAAGTGCGGTCCGATGGTTCTGGACGCCCTTATCCACATCAAGAATGACGTCGATGGCTCGTTGGCATTCCGGCGGTCATGCCGCGAAGGCATCTGCGGCTCGTGCGCCATGAATATCGACGGTGTCAACACGCTTGCGTGTCTGAAGCCGATCGAGGAAGTGAAGGCCGACGTCAAGATCTACCCACTGCCGCACATGAAGGTGGTCAAGGATCTGGTCCCCGATCTGGGCAACGTGTTCGCCCAGTATGCCTCGATCAAGCCGTGGCTCCAGTCCCAGTCGCCCGCCCCGCCGGACCGGGAACGCCTCCAGAGCCCGGAAGAGCGCGAGAAGCTCAACGGCCTCTACGAGTGCATCCTGTGCTTCTGCTGCACCACGAGCTGCCCGAGCTACTGGTGGAACGGCGACCGCTACCTGGGTCCGGCCGTGCTGCTCCAGGCCTATCGCTGGATCGCTGACAGCCGCGACGAATACACCGGCGAGCGTCTGGACGCGCTGGAAGACCCCTTCCGGCTGTACCGCTGCCATACCATCATGAACTGCACCCGGACCTGCCCGAAGGGCCTGAATCCGGCCAAGGCAATTCAGGAAATCAAGAAGCTGATGGTCGAACGGCAGTAGATATTGTAAGATACCCGACCGGCGCCGTTTGCCCTGTGCCGGTCGGATTGCTGCAAAGGCGCCCGAGAGTCATCTCCGGCGCCCTTCTCTTTAGGGCAAAAGTTTGTCAACTGGACAGTATCGTTTTGCCGCGCATGGGCATATTGTTCGCCCGCGCCGGGAAAGCGTCTTGACCGGCGCGATGGCGGCAATCACTTAACCAGAGCGCACTTAACCATAGCGCAATCCCTCGAGCGGACCAAAGGACTTATGGCTAAAGAAGATCTTATCGAATTCTCCGGCACCGTGATGGAACTGCTCCCGAACGCCATGTTCCGGGTCAAGCTGGACAACGACCACGAAGTGCTGGCCCATACATCGGGCAAGATGCGCAAGAACCGCATCCGCGTGCTGGCGGGCGACCGCGTGAATGTGGAAATGACCCCTTACGATCTCAGCAAGGGCCGTATCACATTCCGTTTCAAGTAATTTTCGGCATCGACTTGACGATGACCAGGTCATCCATGACCGGCATGTCATGACAGTTCCGGCGCCTTCCCCGCTGGTGCTGGCTTCGGCCTCCCCCAGGCGACTCGACTTGCTGCGCCAGATCGGTATCGAACCGGCCAGCATCGACCCCGCAGACCTGGACGAAACTCCGCATCGCGACGAGCTTCCCTCCCAGCATGCCGCAAGGCTGGCTGCGGAGAAGGCTGATGCGGTGGCATCCCGCCATGCCGGCAGCTTCGTGCTGGCGGCGGATACCGTAGTCGCCTGCGGCCGCCGCATCCTGCCCAAGGCGGAAACGGAAGCTCAGGCGCGCACCTGCCTCAAGCTCCTGTCCGGCAGGCGTCACCGTGTCTACGGCGGCGTCGTCCTCGTACTGCCAGACGGCAGGCGGCTCGACCGGACGGTGCAGACGGCCGTCACCTTCAAGGTGCTCAGCCATGAGGAAACCGAAGGGTACATCGCCTCGGGCGAGTGGCGCGGCAAGGCTGGGGGCTACGCCATCCAGGGCCGGGCGGCGGCACTGATCCGGTGGATCGGCGGTTCCTACAGCAATGTGGTGGGACTTCCGCTGTTCGAGGTGTCCAACATGCTGTACGGCGCGGGCTTCGTTTCCAGCGCCCGCTTCATAAGCGCCGACGGGTAGAATTGACCGGCAAAATCGAAATCCTGATCGACCGCGCCGGCCCGCTCATGCGCGCCGCCGTCGTCGAGGACGGACGCCTCACCGATCTCCACATCGACAGCGACGACCGCCCGAGTCGCCTCGGCGATGTCGTGCTGGGGCGGGTCGACCGGGTGGTCACTGCCTTGAACGGCGCCTTCGTCGATATCGGCGGTCCCAGCGCCGGCCTGCTCAACGCCGCCGACCTGCGCACCGCGGCCCCGGCCAGCCGCAAGGCCGCGCGGGTCGATGCATCGCGCATCGGCACGCTGCTGCGCGCCGGCCAGCCGGTCCTGGTCCAGGTCAGGGCGGAGCCGGGCGGCGACAAAGGCCCTGGCCTGACCATGGACGCGACCCTGCCCGGCCGCTTCCTGGTGCTGACACCATTCAAGCCCGGCATTTCGATCTCCCGCAGGATAGCCCAGGGCGACGCCAAGGGCCGGCTGACGCAGACCATCGCCGGCATCACGGCAGGACTTGGCGGCGGCTGGATCGTCCGCGCCGGCGCCCTGAACGTGTCAGCCGAGGTGCTGGCGGCCGAGGCCGAGGCCCTGGCCGTGAAGTGGCGGAACATCGAGCAGCAATGCGGCTCGACCGCGCCGCTGCCGCTGCTGTCCGGCCCGGCCGCACCCATCCGCGCCGTCGTCGAGCAGGGCGGCCGGGCGGTGTCCCGAATCCTGGTCGCCGATCCTGGCATCCTTGCCGATCTGAACGCCTGGGCCGCCGATACGGCGCCCGACATCGCCCCGCTGATCGAGCGCCACGCCGGCCCCGAGCCCCTGTTCGAGCGCTACGACCTGGAGGGCGAGATCGCCCGGCTGACCAGCCGCCACGTCCCCCTGCCCGGCGGCGCCGGCCTCGTCATCGACCGGACGGAGGCGCTGACCGTCATCGACGTCAACGGCGGCGAGCGGCCCAACGTGCTGGCGACCAACCTTGACGCCGCCGGCGAGATCGCCCGGCAGCTCCGGCTGCGCAACATCGGCGGCATCGTGATCGTCGATTTCATCAACCTGTCCGGCCGGGGCTTCGAGTCCGGCGGACAGCGCGTTCTAGACGCGCTGAGCCATGCCACCGCCGACGATCCCTCCGGAGTCAACGTCTACGGGATGTCGAAGCTGGGTCTGGTCGAGCTTACCCGCGCCCGGCGCGGCCCGGCGCTCGCCGATCTTCTGCCCGATCTTCTGTCCGATAGGCGAGACGCTCGTCATAGTCCTGTGGGTGCAGGTTGAACCGGCGGTCAAATCCGGCTATGCAAGTCAAGCGAACGAAATGCTCCGTGCGCTCTTGCGCGGTGTGAGGTCCGAGGAGAATTTGATGTTTTGGGTCATGGACGAGGAACCGAAGGAAGAGACGCCAAAGCCGACCCCGGCCCCCTTCAGCACGGTTCTTCAAAACCTGTTCAAGTCACGCACGATCACGATCTTCGGTGAAATCAACCAGAAGGTCGCTGAAAGCACCGTTGCCCAGCTCCTCGCCCTGTCGGTCGAGAATGACGACCCGATCCGGATCTTCATCAACTCGCCGGGCGGTCACGTGGAATCTGGCGACAGCATTCACGATATGATCCGCTTCATCAAGCCGCAGGTGAAGGTGATCGGCACCGGCTGGGTCGCCAGTGCCGGCGCTCACATCTATCTGGCCGCGAAGAAGGAAAACCGGCTTTGCCTGCCGAATACCCGCTTCCTGATCCACCAGCCGCTGGGCGGGGCCGGCGGACGGGCGACGGATATCGCGATCGAGGCGAAGGAGATCATCAAGATGCGCCGCCGCATCAACGAGATCATCGCCCGTGAGACGGGGCAGTCGCTGGAGCGGGTCGAGAAGGACACCGATCGGAACTACTGGATGTCCGCCGAAGAGGCGAAGGACTACGGCCTCGTCAGCCGCATCATCGAAAACTCGGACGGCATCGAAGGCTGATGGTCCTGTTGGACCGGGGCCTGAACGGCCAATGAAAAACGCGGGCTTCGGCCCGCGTTTTTTATGCCCGCTGTCGTGACGGATGGATTATTCGGCCCAGGCCAAGCCCGGCCTATGCCTTGATATCGACGATCTTGCCACGCCCCTGCGACCTGCTCGACAGAGCCTGCGCCCTGGTGTCGACGGCTTGGCCGGTTTCGGTGCCGCTGGTCGACCGGCGCGGCGTATCTGCCCGCGCGGTGGCGGTGGTGGCCTGAAGCGTCTGCGTCTGGGTCACGCCCGCGTTTTGCAGGGCTGCGGCCACTGCGGGCTGGGGTGTGTAGACGGGCGCTGCCGAAGCTGAACTGTACGGTTTCGAGATGATCGGCGGCGGAGGCGGTATGTTGACGTTCATCACCGGCACTCACAGACCATGTTAAGCGAACGGCGTCATTATGGCACAACCCATTGCCGGTGTCACAACAATCGAGCGGGAAGAGGCGGTCCAGGCGCTTCCCCGGTTCCACAGGACGCTATTTACCTACCATTTTACGAGAATGATCTATAAAAACGGGTAATCCACTTTTTCACAGGATTACCCATGCTGCGCATCAACCGTGCGGAAGCCGTCCGACCGAGGACCATCGTCAAGGCGCTGGCGGTGCTGGCGGTTTCCGCCCTGGTCGCGGGCTGCCAGTCGAAGAGCGAGAACGTTTCCGGCATGCGTGTGGTCGAACTCGATCCGGGCACCCGCGGACCGGTTGCCGGCGTCGGGATCGAGGGCCAGGACATCGTCTCGATGACCGACCGCATGATGCGCGACATGATGTCGACCCCGGTGCTGGCATCGGCGGCGCGTCCGCCGCAGATCATCGTCGACGGCGAGTTCTTCGAGAACGAATCGGCGCAGCGGCTGAACAAGAATGCCATAACCGACCGCCTGCGCGTCGGCCTCAACCGCAACGCCCAAGGGCGCATGGTCTTCGTCGGCCGCCACTATGCCGGGATGGTCGCGCAGGAACGCGACCTCAAGCGCCAAGGCGTCGTCGACCAGGCGACCGCCGGCCTGACCAAGGCACAGGCCGGCGGCGATTACCGCCTGGGCGGCCGTATCTCGTCGGTGGATAGCCGCAACCCATCCAACGGCATGGTTCAACGATACAACCAGATCGTCTTCGAGATGGTGGATCTGGAACGCGGGACCATCGTCTGGTCCGGCATCTACGAGTTCGCCCGAGCGGCACAGGACGACATCGTCTACCGCTGAGCGCCCGGAGCTTCACAGGTTCAGCTTCATCCGCTCTGGAGAAATGCCGATGCGCGTCCGGCGTCACGTTCTTGCCTACTCTATCTGCGGGCTCGCTCTCTCCGCGTGCGGTGCCACTCAGCAGCATGAAATCAGTCTGAAGATCGATCCCAAGCAGCAGGCGGAGTTCCTCGCCGATAAACCGGACAAGCTGAAGCGCCTCTACGGGCGCATCCTGCCGGAAGGCGAACGTAATGCTGTTCTGAACTACACCCGCATCGGCATCGCCGCATTCGAAACCGGCGAGATCGAGACGGCCGGGAAAGCGTTCGATGAAGCCTTGAACCGTATCGAGGCGATCTACGCCGACAACGAAAAGGCGGAAGCCGCACGGTCCAAGTTCGTCAAGGAAAACGCCAAGGACTTCAAGGGCGAGCCTTACGAGCGGGCGATGGCCTATTACTATCGCGGCTTGGCCTATCTTGCGGAAGGCGATTACGAGAACGCCCGCGCCTCGTTCAAGGGCGGCATGCTTCAGGACAGTCTGGCGGCCGATGAAAAATTCAACGCCGACTTCGCGTCGCTGGCGTTCCTGGAGGCTTGGTCCTCCCACTGCATGGGCCGCAAGGACGCCGCCGCTTCCGCCTTCGCGGAGGCGCATAAGCTGCGCTCCGACCTGGTGGCGCCATCGCCCAAGGACAACCTGCTTCTGATCGCGGAAAGCGGGACGGCCCCGATCAAGGTCAGCAGCGGCGAGTTCAAGGAGAAGATGGAGCCGCACCGGGGCACTCCCGGCGTCGTGCGCACCGCCTTCACGATGGGGGAGAAGACGGTGCCGGCCATCCTTGCCGAAGACGTCTGGTTCCAGGCCTCCACACGAGGCGGACGCCAGGTCCAGGCGATCCTGGACGGCAAGGCGGAGTTCAAGGACGGCATGAACACGGCGGCGGCCATCGGCGTCGGCGGCGGCCTTGGCATGATGAATGCCGGTTCCCAATACAACGACAACAGCATGGCGGCGGCCGGCGCGATCGTTCTGCTTGTCGGTCTGATGGCGCATGCGGCGGCCGCCGCGACGACGCCTGAAGCCGATCTCCGCTACTGGGACAACCTGCCCGACAACCTGCATTTCGCGACGCTGAGCATACCCGCCGGCGAGGTTTCGGTGACCATGGCGGACAGCCAGAACAAGCCCGTCCAGATGCGCGTCACGCACAAGGGCGAGTGCGCCATCGGCTGGGGCCGCACCCATTCCGCACTCGCCATCCCCACTGTCGCGCCCTTCGCGGTCAAGGAGTGAACTCCGTGGACAAGCCAGCCCTCCCCTTTCCCGCCGCCCTGCTTGCGCTGGTACTGGCGCTCCCCTTAAGCGCCTGCAATCAGCCCGTCCAGCAGACGCTGGGCTGCGACTTCGCGCCTTACATGGCTGCGCGGCAGATACCGGAACTGGCCCTGGTGCCGGTCCAGCCCGGCACGATGACACCGATCCCGCTGAACTCCGTGTCCTTCTCCGACAGCTTCACGGCGGAAAGCGTGCTGGTTCAGTATACGGGAGCCCAGCGGACGCCTACCGGCACTGTCGAGGTCACGACCCGCATGGTCAACTGCACGGACTGGCCGCTGGTCGTCGAAGGGCGGACGAACTTCTTCGACGCTGGCCAGCGCCCGATAGAGCCGGTCTCCGCGTGGCAGAAGATCCACCTGCCTCCCCGGTCGGTCGGGCATTACAGCGAGATGTCGATGGACGCCATACGCGTCCAGACCTACCTGACCGAGCTGAGGAGCGCGCCGTGAAAAGAGCTTTTGCGGGCATCCTGTTGCTGACTGCGGCGGCCTTTCCCGCCGGAGCGCAGCAGATCGACAGCCAGGGCTACCGCACGGGGCTGCCGCCGGTCATGGCACCGATGGGCGGTTTGGGAGGAAATCAGGCACCGATAGACGACGGGACGGTGGACCGGTTCCGGCAAGCCTATGCCGCCCGAAAGAGCCCGCGCATCATGGTCTTCTGGAACCGGGAACTGGACGATCACGCGTCCTCGACAGGTAACGTCGAGACGCGGATCGAGCGGCGGGACGCTGGCGTGGGCGCCGCGGTTCCGGGCGCCATCGTCTGGGGACAGGACCGGGACGTGACGATCCGGTCGCGCATGGCGGAACCGGAAACCGCCCGCCGGCCGGACTTCGCAGAGCCGTCCAAATGGGCGTTCGAGGCCTCCTTCTCGCAGGCCTTCTCGGAAGCCGGCGTGAACTTCATCGATCGCAGCTTGGCGATCCGCACCACCGACCACGCTTCGAAGAATTCCGGCGCCGCCGATCAGGCGCGGGGAGAAATGGCCGGCGTCGCGGGGACTGCCGATCTTCTGATGGAAGTGCTGGCGACACGCGATCCCCGTTCTCCCGTGGGGACCGCGTTCAAGGTGACCGTCAAGCAGATATCGAGCGGACGGGTGCTCGCCAATGTCGTGACGCTGGCGCTTCCTCCGGAGCGAACCTCCACCGGCTACGCCGCGACCAAGCACGGCTTCGTACCCGTGACGCAACCCGTAACGGTCGATCTGGTCGGCCGCCGCTTGGCGGTCGAAACGATGGTCGGCCTGCTCGGCGCATGGCGCTGAAAAACGATCGGAGCGGACTGATGCGCGTATTTCCCTTGATCCTCGGCGTCTTCTGTCTGGCGGGCTGCACCGGCCCAGACATCGTCCCCATCCAGGGGAGCGTGCCTCCCCTGGTCCATTCCAATGAGGCCGGTGTGGTCGCTAGAGCACCGGTCGCCGCTGTTTCTACAATCCCCGCCGATACTTCCGCGATGACGCCGGATACGCCACAGGGGCGTTATGACGGCATGGTCCAGCGCGGTCAGATACGGGAAGCGAACAGGATTGGCGTCGGCGTGATGACCGGGTCCCTGCCCTGCGGCAATGCTCCCGGCGTGGTCGCCCCGCCGACACCGCTGTCCAAGCCGTGCGGCGTGGCGCCTCTGGACGACTTCACGCTTGAGCGGCAGCGACAGGATTACTGAACGGGCCGCCATCGATCTGTGCGATTGCCGGTCACGAGGGATTCTTGGCGTAAAGGTCCAGGAAGGTCCGGCACGCGTCGAAATCGCCGGCGACCGCCGGAGACAGCTCGATCCCCCGGCGCTCGGCGATGGATTTGGCGAAGTTCAGCATCTTTTCGGTCGGCGGATTACCACGCGCACGGCCGGGACGCGGTTCGGCAGTCTTCGGGGCTTCATCCGAAACCGGGGCAGCCGTCATCGTCTGCTTCTGACGCGCCGGAGACCGGCGGCGCTTGACCGTGGGAGCGTTCTCCGGCGTCTCGCCGTCCTTCGCCGCCGCTTTGACACGGGGCTTGCGCACCGTCTTGGCCCTGCCCTTGGTCTTGACCGAAGGAGACGGCGTCGGGGCGCCAAGGTCGAGCTTGGCGCCGGAACGCTGGCGGAGCGCGCCGATCAGGCGGTCGGCTTCGGTCGCGATACCGTCGATCACGGTGCGGAACTCGGCCCGGCCGGTGACGATCTCGTCCAGCCTCATCTCCCAGACTGCCGTGGTACCGGGATCGACCAGCACGGGGGCGGATGTCCGCAGCAGTTCGAACAGGTGGAGGCCGGCTGGGGTCGGCACCACCAGCTTGCCCTCCGCCACCAGCATATTCTGGCGCTTGAGGCCCTTGATGACCTCGGCGCGGGTGGCAGGGGTGCCGATGCCCTTGGCCTCCTTCAGGCGGTCGCGGAGCGCCGGGTCCTCGACGAAGCGCCACGCGTTCTGCATGGCGTCGATCAAGGTGCCCTCGTTGTAGCGCGGCGGCGGCTGGGTCCGCTTCGCTTCGACCTTGGCGTCCGACAGCGCCGCGATATCGCCGTCCTTGATCGGCGGCAAGGTCTGTTCGTTCTCCGGCTCCGGCTGATTCGACTGCTCGGCGCCGGTATAAACCTCTTTCCAGCCCAGCTTGATCGGCACCCGGCCGATGGTGCGGAACTCGACCGGCTTGCCCTCCGGCATGGGGACCGGCATCGTCACCGTCGTCTGGCGGTATTCGTAGTCGGGCATCACGACAGCCAGATAGGACCGGCAAATCAGCGCGAACAGGCGTTTCTCGTCGTCGCTGAGGCGGGCGAGCCGGGGTTCCAGGTCGCCCAATACATTGACGTTAGGCACGATGGCATGGTGCGACACGCCTTCCAGCGCCTTGTCGCAGAAGTGGCCGGACTTGCCCTTGCGGATAACCGGGCGGGAGATGTCCAGATGGGCAAACCCGCGCAGCCCGGTGAGTGCCCGAACGATCGCCGGCACGTCGTCGATCTGGTTCTCCGACAGGTAGCGGGCTTCGGCACGGGGATAGGTTATCAGCTTCTTGCCGTCGCCGTCATAGAGCTCCTGGGCGACCGACAGCGTCTTGTCGGCGTTCCAGCCCCAGCGCTGGCCGCAGGTCTTCTGAAGAGCCGGCAGATCGAACAGGCGCGGCGGTCCCTGGCGCTTCTCCTCCACCGTTACCGCCAGCGGACCCTTGCAGCCTTCCGCCGCCTGGGCGATGGCGTCGGCCCGCTTCCGGTCCTTGATGCGGTCCTTGGGCGGCGGCGCGTGGCGCATCAGAAAGGCGCCGTTCTCGACCATCGCAGTCGCCACGATCTCGAAATAGTCCTCCGGCTTGAAATTGACGATCTCAAGCTCGCGCATGCAGACGATCGCCAAGGTCGGCGTCTTGACCCGCCCGATCCCGATCACCGTCTTGGAGCCGGGCGCGCGGAGCGTCGTGGTGGCGGTCCTGGTCAGCGAGAGATTGAATATCTGGTCGGCCTGCTGACGGGCTACCGCCGCTTCATAGACCGGGCGCAGTTCCGTATTGGGTTTCAGGCGCTCGAAGGCGTCGCGGATCGTCTTGGGGTCCTGCGCCGTGAAAATGGCGCGCATCACCTCGCCGCGATATCCTACATGCTCCAGGATCTCCTGACCGATCAACTGCCCCTCACGGTCGCAGTCGGTCGCCAGAATCACCCTGTCGCATCCTTTCAGCGCGGATGCGATCGCCTGAAACTTCGCCTGCTTGTTGCCGTAGGTGTCTGGGCGGGTCGGATAAAGCCCATCGGGTTTCAGCAGAGCCGTAGTCCAGCGCTTCCATTCCGGATTGACCTCGTCC
The DNA here is from genome assembly GCF_059503625.1 of Skermanella sp. Taxonomy (NCBI): domain Bacteria; kingdom Pseudomonadati; phylum Pseudomonadota; class Alphaproteobacteria; order Rhodospirillales; family Azospirillaceae; genus Skermanella; species Skermanella sp. The sequence goes on along the minus strand of NZ_JCACHA010000616.1, from coordinate 6,297 downwards.
GGTTCCGCCAGACGCAGCAGGTGCCCTTCCGCCGGCAGGATCTGGCCGAACCTGTTGCCCAACGCCACGCGCAGATCCCGTGCCTGACTGGATTTCTCCGTAATGATGACGGTTGCCATGGGTCGCCGGCTGGAAGGTTGCGCTTGGCCTCAGATTAAGGGCCGTCAGCAAACAAATCAAGAACATCAACTACACGTTATGGATGCATACAGGTGTATTTTTATACATTTTTTTACAAATGGCATCGAATGATCGGGCCTTCGTTTAGCTCTTCTGGGAGAATTTTTGTGACGGATCTGGCTGTCAGCAGCGGAATCGAGGCGTCGCCGCAGGCGGCGAAACCTGTCGGAGCGTCGAGCGATATGAAGTTCCGCCAGCAGATCGCGCGGGAGTGCGACGCGATGGCGCGCTATGCGCTGGGCGCCGGACTGAAGATGCCGCCGACGCTCGTCCAATCCCTGGACGTGTTCGAGAACGTCATCGAGCTCGACGATACGACCGTCTCGGCGGGCACTCTCACCACGCTTCACAGCCTGTTGGCCGATGTGGTGGCGCCCGCCACGCCGCGCACGATCTATCTGCTGCATATCGATCAGGCGCAGAAAAGTTGGCTGTCCTGCCTCGGCCCGCTGCCGACGATCCGGCGTCTGGTCATCGGCGCCGCGTTCTTCACGCTCGTGTTCGTGCTCAGCAGCATATCCGGCTCGATCAGCCACAAGAACCTGGCATCCGACATCTACTCCCTCAGCGGCCTCGAAAGCCTTCAGGTCCTGATCTTCCTGATGAGCGCCGCCGCCATGGGCGGCTGCTTCCATGCCCTGTTCATAGCCCACAGCTTTATCGGCAAGGGCACCTACGATCCGCGTTTCGAGTCCTCATACTGGATGCGAATCGGCCTTGGCGTCATCGCGGGACTGGTCCTGTCCCAGATGATCCCGATCGGTCCGGAACTGGACTCGGTATCCGGTGAAGCCACTTCGACTTCCGCGGCGGCCGTGTTCAGCAAACCGCTGCTGGCGCTGCTTGGAGGATTCTCGGCAACCCTGGTCTACACCATCCTTCAGCGGCTGGTGGAAACGGTCGAGTCACTTTTCAGTTCGAAAATGGGCGGCTCCACCAGCACCACTTCCGGAGCGCCGGCCGCAACGGCTTACCAGCCGGCTCCGGCGGCCGACGTCGCCATCGTCCAACCGGCGGCGATCCCCGCCACACCTCAGGCGGCCCTGCCCTCCCCCGGTTCTTTGGCCGCGAGCGCCGCCGCCGTTTCCGCCGTGGCCGCCGCTACGACCGCAGCGACGGCGGCCGTCGCCGCAACCCTCGGTGCGGGCGGCCAGACAGCCGATCAGACGGGAGCACCGGCGGACCAGCCGGCGGGGGAAACCTCGCAGACCGGAACACAGGCCGACGCACCTGCTGAAGGACAGACCGCCGCTCCTTCCGCCACGCCGGCAACGGCGGATATCGCCGCGCTCAAATCGGCCTGAGCGTCAGCGGCGGATATCCGCCGCCCGGTAGCCCTGGGCGTAGAGCAGAGCGGTCAGGTCCGACCGCTCGACCCGTGCCCGCGCCTGTGTCGCCACGACGGGCTTGGCATGGAACGCCACGCCAAGTCCGGCAGCCTGGAGCATGGGCAGGTCGTTTGCGCCATCGCCCACCGCGATACTGTCCCGCAGGGGAATGCGGTTGGCGCCCGCGACCCGCAGCAGAGCCGCTACCTTGGCGTCCTTGTCCAGGATCGGCTCCACCGCGATGCCGCTCAGGCGGCCATCGACGATTTCCAGATCGTTGGCCTGATCCTCGTCGAACCCGACAGTCGCGCGCACCCGTTCGGTGAAGAACTTGAAACCGCCGGACACCAGAGCGCAATAGGCGCCGTTGGCCTTCATGGTGGCGACCAGTTCCACGGCACCCGGCATCAGCTCGACCCGGCCATAGACCTGCTCCAGGCTTTCGACGGGCAGGTCCTTCAGCAAGGCCACCCGCTCGCGCAGCGCGTCCTTGAAGTCGATCTCGCCATTCATGGCGCGGTAGGTTATGCCTGCGATCAGGTCCTTCAAACCGACCAGTTCGGCCAGTTCGTCCAGCATTTCCTGCCGGATGATGGTCGATTCCATATCGGCGATCAGCAGACGCTTGCGGCGGCTGGCGACCGGCTGGGTGATCATGTCGACCGGCCGGTCCGGCAAGGCAGTATGGAGGGCCGCGTCGGCCTGATCGCAGTTGAGCCCGTCGAACGGGACGTCGCACGCGATGCCCGGCGCCAGCCAGTCCGGCGAGCCGGTCTCGGCGCCCAGGTCCTTCAGGGCGCTTCGGGCAGCGGCAACCGTGCTATCGTCCAGGTCGGCGGCGCTGGGGTCGGCGATCAGGGTCAGAACATTGTTCATCTGGAATATCCGCGGCGAAGATCAGGCGCCTTTATGAAATGTCCCACCAAGCCTTGTCCATGCCCGAAACAACCGTCGTCGTCGTAGGCGGCCCGACCGCCAGCGGCAAATCAGCGCTCGCTCTCGACTTGGCGGAGGCGTTCGGCGGCACCGTCGTCAACGCCGACAGCATGCAGATCTACCGTGAGCTATCGGTCCTGACCGCGCGTCCGACATCCGCCGACGAGGCCCGCGCGCCCCATCGCCTGTACGGTGCGTTGCCGGCGTGCGAGCGCTGCTCCGCCGCCCGTTGGCAGGCAATGGCGCTGGCCGAGATCCGCGCCGCCGGAACCGCCGGCAGCCTGCCCATCGTCGTCGGCGGCACCGGGCTCTACCTGCGGGCGCTGATGGAAGGGCTGGCGGATATCCCGCCGGTGCCGGCGGAAGTCCGGACGGCGGTACGTGACCTTCACGCCGCCGTCGGCAGCCCGGGCCTTCACGCGCTGCTGGCGGATCGCGATCCCATCACGGCGTCCCGCCTGAAGCCGGGCGACACCCAGCGGCTGCTGCGCGCCGTCGAGGTTTGGCAAGCGACGGGCCGCTCGATCACGGCCTGGCAGTCCGACCCGACGGCCGGTCCGCCGCCCGGCTTACGGTTCCTCCCCATCGTGGTCGATCCTCCGCGTGAAGCTTTGTACGCGTCGTGCGACGGCCGCTTCGGCAGGATGATCGAGCTTGGGGCGCTGGAGGAGGTGCGTGAGCTGATGAGATTGGATCTGCCCGCCGATCTGCCGGTCATGAAGGCGCTCGGCGTGCCCGAGCTTTCGTCGTATCTGCGCGGAGAAATCAACCTGCCGGCGGCGACGGCGCTGGCGCAGCAATCAACCCGCCGGTACGCCAAGCGGCAGGGTACGTGGTTCCGTCACCAGCTTGCCCCGGTGCATGGCTGCCATGTCATTTCCGCGCAATATTCGGAAAGTCTCAAACCAGCCGTTTGCAACTTAATTCGCAAAATGGGTTGACCCTGGAAAATGTTTTTATTAGGTTGCGTCGTCGCGCCCTGGGGGAAGTCTCGGGACGGCGCGCTAACATGTTGGAATTCCTGAATTTGCGGGATTTTCAAAAACGGAGACGGGCATCCGCAAGGCGCGGGTGCGTACAGACGAAGGTAGTTCAAGATGTCCGAGAACAAGCTGACCGGTGCGGAGATCGTCATCAAAGCCTTGAAGGATCAGGGCGTAGACGTAATTTTCGGCTATCCGGGCGGCGCGGTACTTCCGATCTATGACGCCCTGTTCAAGCAGAACGACCTGCGCCACATCCTGGTGCGGCACGAACAGGCTGCCGTCCATGCGGCGGAAGGTTATGCGCGCTCGACCGGAAAGGTCGGCGCGGTTCTCGTAACGTCGGGCCCCGGCGCCACCAACGCGGTCACCGGCCTGACCGACGCGCTGATGGACAGCATTCCGATCGTCTGCCTGACGGGTCAGGTGCCGACGCACCTCATCGGCAACGACGCCTTCCAGGAAGCCGACACGACCGGCATCACCCGCCCCTGCACCAAGCACAATTACCTGGTGAAGGACGTCAACAACTTGGCGCGGACGATGCACGAGGGTTTCTACGTCGCCCGCAGCGGCCGGCCCGGTCCCGTCGTCATCGACATTCCGAAGGACGTTCAGTTCGCCGAGGGCACCTATGTCCCGCCGGGCGAGGTCAGGCACAAGACCTACCGTCCGCAGGTCAAGCCCGACCTGTCGCTGGTCGAACAGGCGGTGGAGCTGATCGCCAACGCCAAGCGCCCGATCTTCTATACCGGCGGCGGCGTGATCAATTCCGGCCCGATGGCGTCGAAGCTGCTGACCCAGTTCGTCCGGATGACCGGCTATCCCTGCACCAACACGCTGATGGGCCTGGGCGCTTATCCCGCTTCCGACCGCCAGTTCCTGGGCATGCTGGGGATGCACGGCACCTACGAGGCGAATCTCGCCATGCACGGGTGCGACGTGATGATCAACATCGGCGCGCGGTTCGACGACCGCGTGACCGGCAAGCTGTCCGCCTTCTCGCCGGACAGCAAGAAGATCCACGTCGATATCGATCCCAGCTCGATCAACAAGAACGTCCGGGTCGATATCCCGATCGTCGGCGATTGCGCCCACGTTCTGGAAGACATGATCCGCATCTGGAAGGCCCGCCAGAAGCGGCCGGATCAGGTGGCGCTGAAGCAGTGGTGGGCTCAGATCGAGGAATGGCGCGGCCGCGACTGCCTGCGCTACGTCAAGACCGACCCGATCATCAAGCCGCAATACGCGCTGGAGCGGCTGCGCGAGCTGACCCGCAAGCACGACACCTACATCACGACCGAGGTCGGCCAGCACCAGATGTGGGCCGCCCAGTTCATCCCCTTCGAGGAGCCGAACCGCTGGATGACCTCCGGCGGCCTGGGCACCATGGGCTACGGCCTGCCGGCCGCCATCGGCACCCAGATCGCCCACCCGGACAGCCTGGTGGTCGACATCTCGGGCGAGGCGTCGTTCATGATGAACATGCAGGAGATGGCGACCGCCGTGCAGTACAATCTGCCGGTCAAGATCCTGATCCTGAACAACCAGTACATGGGCATGGTCCGCCAGTGGCAGGAACTGCTGCACGGCAGCCGTTATTCGCAGAGCTACAGCGAGGCCCTGCCGGACTTCGTCAAGCTGGCGGAAGCCTTCGGCGGCGTCGGACTGCGGGCGACCAAGGTGTCGGAAGTCGATGACGTCCTGAACCAGATGATCGACATCAAGCGCCCGGTGATCGTCGACATGTGCGTCGACCAGAAGGAAAACTGCTTCCCGATGATCCCCGGCGGACGGGCTCACAACGAGATCCTGCTCGGCCCGGCGGACCAGATGGGCGAAGAGACAAGGGCCGGCGAAGCCACTCCCGAAGAGGGCATGGTTCTGGTATAGGGCGGCCGCTCGTTCGCGGTCACGACAAGGCCGGCTCCGGGCTTAAGGTCCGGGGCCGGACGCAATGCGCCTGAACCACCTGCCGCCACTTCCCATCTGGAGCCATGTTCCGTGGAAACCACCATCGAAAAGCACACGATTTCCGTCCTGGTCGATAACGAGCCGGGCGTGCTGGCCCGCGTCATCGGCCTGTTCTCCGGCCGTGGCTACAACATCGAAAGCCTGACCGTGGCGGAGGTCGATGCGGAGCAGAAGGTTTCGCGCATCACCATCGTCACCAGCGGCACCCGCATGATCATCGAGCAGATCAAGAACCAGCTCGACCGCCTGGTGCCGGTCCACCGGGTCCGCGACCTGACCGACGAAGGCCCGCATATCGAACGCGAACTTGCCCTGATCAAGGTTGCCGGAACGGGCGACCGCCGGATCGAGAGCCTGCGTATCGCCGATATCTTCAAGGCCCGCGTGGTCGACGCCACGCTCAGCTCCTTCGTGTTCGAGATGACCGGCTCCGCTGCCGAACTGGACGACTTCATCGGCCTGATGCGCCAGCTTGGTCTGGTCGATGTCAGCCGGACCGGAGTCGCCGCCATTTCCAAAGGCGCCGCCAGCCTGTAAGAACAGGCGGAAATGCAAGACTATCCCCAGCCTCCAACCCCAGCGTAAAGCTGTCTGAAGCGAAAAACCGAGGAAATACCACCATGCGCGTCTATTACGATCGTGATGCCGACGTCAACCTGATCAAGGGCAAGAAAGTCTGCATCGTCGGCTATGGCAGTCAGGGCCATGCCCATGCCAACAATCTGCGCGACAGCGGCGTAAAGGACGTGATCGTCGGCGCCCGGCCCAACAGCCCGAGCGGCGCCAAGGCGGCCGCCGCCGGCTTCACCGTGATGACCCCGGCCGAGGCGGCCAAGGTCGCCGCCGGGATCATGCTGCGGTCCCCGGACGAGGGTGGGGCCGACCTGTGCGGCGCC
>NZ_JCACHA010000615.1:0-16456 GCF_059503625.1 Skermanella sp. | reverse complement strand
AAAGCAGGCTGGTGCCGGTAGAATGCTGGCTGCGCCCGACGATGCGAAGCTCGGCCGGAATGCCGTGGAGACGCAGGTAACCGATCAGCATCCGGTCGCGCGCCTCCGGACAATCGGTTTCTCCGATCCGCAGCACGAAGACATTGTCCGCCTGCGACAGGAACGGAAGCGAGAACTTGACCGCCTGCGCGCCCTCGATGCTGCCGCTCCAGGCTATGACGACTTGCGACGGGACCATGTCGTGCGCCAGCTTCGGAACCAGCAGGGCAGGGCGGCGGCCCATCAGCAGGGCCGCTTCCAGCAGACTCCCGTCCAGCGGCAGGATATCCACGCCATCGGGATCGTTGCCGAGGACCACGACGTCGTGGAAGGGTGCTATCGCCGCGACGGCTCTGGTCGGATATCCGCGTTCCACCAGAAGCGACGCCGAAAAAGGTGGAGCCTGCTCCTGCCCCGCCGGTACGACCGGTGCGCCGAACTCGCGCGCCGCCCGCTCCAGCAGGTCCGCTGCCGCCTGCTCCCGCGACCGGGCGTCCTGGCCGATCTGGGCCAGCAGGCCCACGGGAGGCGATATCATGCTGTACCTCGCCCAGGTCACCGCAAAGTCTTCTTCGGTCGGTTGCGCGAGCAGGGCGGTCACGCGGGCGTCATGACCCTGCGCAAGGCGAAAAGCGCCGCGCAGCGCATGGATATCGTGTTCGATGCCTTCGATCGGAACCAGAATGGCCTTTATCGACATGGCGCTCCCCCGATTGACTGGCCTTATCGCCCTGTTTGCGTACGGAACTGTCCCCTGCTGTAGAGCAGGCCGATCCTTGCCGGGCATTAACCTGGATCAACCTACCGCGGGTCCGCACTTCAGGGGTACATTGCCCATCGGGAAGATCGACCGATGAAGGGGTAGGCAAACTTCCGCATCCTCGGATACTGGCTTCGATGCCCGCCGCTCCGGAGGCTCATGCTTCCGAATGGACGCATGTGGAGAAGTCCTATGAAAACCTTCAAGGTCGTGACCGGCGTCCTGTTCGTCGCCTGCGCGGCATCGACATCCGCCCGGGCGGTTCCGTTCATCGCGCCGGTCTTCGGAACCCCGGTCGTCGGCATCGACTTCGCCAACCCCCAATTCAACGTCTCGATCTCCAGCGAAACGCTGCTGGGGCCGACGGTGACGGAAACAAGGACGGGCGGCGGTGTGGTAAACGGCAATCTGTCGGCTTTTTCCGACGGTCTGCATGGTTCCGCCACCCTTGATCTTGCCGGACCGGGTTTTGCCGGCGTCTCGATGAGCGCCAAGCTCAGAACGACCGTAACGACCCTGTCGGCTCCCGAATTTCCGCCCCTGTCGCCGCAGCTGGTGATCGGACCGAATACCTTCGTCGATCTCCAGGGTCTCGGCGATGTCAGGTTCACCCTCTCCTACGCACTTTCGATCACGGCATTTCCGGGCGAGGGGGACTTCGACATCGTCGACAGCGGCGGCAATTACGAATGCGTCCAGACTGGCGGCAGGGGCTGCTCGACGTTCTTCGACGGTGCCACGGCGGACACCTTCTTCAGGCTCACGCCCGGCAGCCCCATCGTCTACGATACGTCGCTCCGGTACTCGGTCACCCTGGAAAGCCTGCCGGTGACGATCGCCGAGCCGGCGCCCGCAGCCTTGATCGCACTGCCCCTGATCCTGCTCCTGATCGGCCTTCCCTGGAGTGCGGGACGCCGGCAAGCCATTCGGGGAGGGGCACCATGAAACGCCTCCTGGCCTCGGGTTTGGCCCTGCTGGGGATCATCGCCGGATCTGCCTCGGCCCAGGCGGTGCCCGTCGCGAACCCGATCGTCATCGGTGCTCCGACGATCGCGGTCACCTTTGCGAACACTCCTCCTGGTTTCGTCGTCTTCAACGAATATCTGATGGAACCAAGCGCGATCGTCGCGACGACCGGCGGCGGGGCAGGGCAGGCGGAGATCTTCGCGCCGGAAGGCATCGCGCAGCCCATTCCAGGTCCGGACCTGTCGGCATTCGGCGGGATTCAGATCCCTTTCATGCTCGGCCTCGATGGGCCGGGGACCGTCGAGCTGACGATGAGCGGAAAGGTGCGGACGACCGCCACGACGACGACCTTACAGGAAGGCCCGCCCTTTGCCGCATCCTTCATCTACATAGGACCGAACACGCAGATCACCGGGATAGCGCCCGGCCCCATCAGGTTCGTCCTGGACTGGGATCTGGCGATCGTCCTGACGCAGGAAGGGCGGGAGTCCGAGACGCGGCGGACCGCACGGCGGATCGAGTGTCCGAACAGTGTCGGGATCGTCTGCGAACAGGCCTATGACATCAGCGTGCTGGACAACAACTTCATGCCCCGTCCGGGAGTGCCGTCGATCATCGAAACGACGATGAACTACGTCGTCACGCTGGAGAGCCGGCCGGTGACGGTTCCGGAGCCCGCTGGCTGGCCGCTGATGGCGGCCGCATCGCTCGTGATCGGGTTCATGGCGACACCCTTCCGGCGGAGAGTTCAATCGGATACCTGCGCGGCCTCGGCCGCTCCTCAGATATCCTCGACCTGATCGAGATAGGCGCCGTAGCCCTCGGTCTCCATATCGGTGCGCGGCACGAAGCGCAGCGAGGCGGAGTTGATGCAGTACCGGAGGCCGCCACGGTCGGATGGCCCGTCGGGGAAGACATGGCCGAGATGGCTGTCGCCGTGAGCCGAGCGGACTTCGGTGCGGATCATGCCATGGCTTCTGTCGCGCAGCTCATTGACGTTGGCCGGTTCGATCGGCTTGGTGAAACTCGGCCAGCCGCAACCCGACTCATACTTGTCCGAGGACGCGAAGAGCGGCTCGCCGGAGACGATGTCGACGTAGATTCCGGGTTCCTTGTTGTAGAGATATTCACCCGTTCCCGGGCGTTCGGTGCCATTGCCCTGAGTAACCCGGAACTGCTCGGGCGACAGTCCGGCAATGGCTTCCTCGGTCTTCTTGTAACCGGTCATACTCGATACTCCGTCGTTTCACGATGGCACGGCATCCCGCGCCGACGATTTATATAGTGCCTATGTGGTGATATGCGCCGGTCCGGCACGCAGTTCGTCGTTCTCGGCTTCCAATTGCGCGATACGCTCCCGAAGCGGACGGACCGCCTCGGCGATTTCCCGTTCCGTGAAGCGCGGGGTGATGTGCTGCGGGCAATTCCAGTCGAAGGCTTCAAGACGCAGCCGGAAGATGCGTTCGAGCTTCGCCCGGTAATCCGCGGTCGTGACTAGCTCGGTCAGTGCCGGATCGGCATCCAGTGCTACGACCTCGACATGCGCATAGATCTTAAGCCGGGCGCGGCGGCCGTAGTCCATCAGGAACAGGCAGACCCTGTCGTCCGCCGCGAGGTTGCCGACGCTGATGTACTGGCGGTTGCCGCGATAATCGGCGAAGGCCAGCGTCCGGTCGTCGATAAGCTTCAGGAAGCCCGGCGGGCCGCCGCGATGCTGGACATAGGGCCATCCGGTTTCGGAAACGCTCGCCATGTAGAAGCTGTCGCGCTCCGCTATGAACGCGGCCTCGTTCTCCGTGAAGCGATCGAAATCACGGTGGCCGGCGAAATCGCGCCAGAGATGGTCGGCGCCCATTTCGGCCTGCGCCGCCCGGACGCTGGGTGTTATCGCGATGTCGAGAAATCCGTAGGACATGATCTATCTCCAATCCATCGGAGACAGGCAGGTGCGGAAGCTTTCGGACATGCGCGACACTGCAATCTCCCCCGGGGTGCGGGCCGGTATCCGACTCGGCTGACCAGGAGAATACCGGTTTTCATTCCCTTGCATAATGTGGTGCATCTGAAATTGAGCCTTCCACAAATCGGAAAGGTGCCGGCTCCGGCCGCTGGCCGGGAAGCGGAGCTTGATTTCGGGGTGCCTCGAAAGACGGGATGACAGATCCCGGTCGCTGTGCGGAAGTGCGGCATGCGCTATCTTGTTCTTATCCTGGCCTTGATCCTCGCCGCCTGTCAGACGAAGTCCGGCGAGGTGCATCCCCGAATGCCGCAGATGGTGGTTCCCGTCGATCCGGCCGAACCTCCGCAACCGCGGGACGGAACCCTTCAACAGGGCATCGAGGTCGGCGAGATCGTGCTTGACGGCAGTGCCGCCGGACAAATCGGCGAAGTCGGTGCGATTTCGCGCAACGACCTTCGGGAAGCCCTCATCAACACGCTCGCGAGCCGCGGGCTGCTGGCGGCGGGCAGGCCTGCCTATCGGCTGGACATGCGGATAGACGGCGCGAAGACGCCGACCATACCGGGACCGTTCGAAACCGAAGTCTCCGTAGCCGCCACCTATGTTCTGACCGACGCCGCGACCGGCAGCGAGGTCTGGCGCACCAGTACGGAAACGAGCGCCCAGCGGAAGATCACCGCCGGCTTTCCGGAGCCCGTGCTGATGGAGAGGGATGCCCTCGAGCACGCGGTCCGCGACAGCATCGCCCGGATGCTGAGCCAATTGTACCGGCGCTGACGGCCGCGCACCCCTGTTACGAGGTGGACCCGGCGGCGTGTCCGCCGGGGTGAAAGGGAAGGACCGACATGTCACCGGAAACCCTGCTGTTGCCTCCCAGCGATTGGGTGCCGAACAACCCGATCTTCCCGGTCCTGCTCTACCGCGGCGTCGTCAGCGGCCGGGATCAGGACGCCATGGCCTCCGCCTTCGAAGCGCTGTTCGGCCGCAACGGCTGGCCGGCGCAGTGGCGGAACGGCGTTTTCCCATACCATCACTATCATCCCGCCGCCCATGAAGTGCTCGGATTTGCCGGCGGTTCGGCCCGGCTGATGCTTGGCGGTCCGGGTGGCCGCGAGGTCGAGGTCGGCGCCGGGGATGTCGCGGTGCTTCCCGCCGGCACCGGGCATTGCCGCCTGTCCGCCACTCCGGACTTCCTGGTCGTGGGCGCCTATCCGCCCGGACAGGACTGGGACATCAGGAGAGAGGCGCCGACGGATGGGATGGTGGAGCGCATGGCGCGGCTCGGCTTTCCCGACAGCGATCCCGTCATGGGCAAGGACGGACCCCTTCCCAAGCTTTGGAAACGTCCCGAATAGCCGAGAAGCGACGGCCCGCTTCGTGGGCCGACTTATTCCGGCATCATACCAGCGCCAAGCTGCGCACTTGCGCAATCCGCCCTTTCATCGGTCCTCGCAAACACCTGGAGCACGGGTCCGTTGCCCGGGAGCTCCAGTACCCGTCTCGCATCAACCACAAAAGGTCTATTCACTCACTGGACAAACCGATAAATCCTGAACGTGTGCGGTGTACAACAGAAACGCCGCGAGATCGCCGGAGAATTCAGCGCTCCGGAAACCAGGACCAAGGCGCGAACCCGAGGAGTTCCGGACCGGCGCCTTCCTGACGGGGGCTGGCGCTGGGAACGTCGCCGCATCTTCGGCGCTCTCGCCTCTCCAGGGTAGCGAGAACGCCGAAGATGCGGTGCGCTTCATGCACCATGTCCGATCAGTGCGATGGCACGGCCCTCGATGCGTGCCCGGATATCGTCTTCGATTATCGCCAGCGCCTTCAATCTCTGTACCGCCTCCCGGGGAGCAACTCCCTTGCCGATGAACAGCCGGCGCATATCCTTCTCCAGATCGGAAAAGCGCCGGCGCGGGCTGACGATGCCGGGAAGCGCCCTGACTGCATCGAACAGGGCCCGGTCCTCCGGATGGCGCCAGATAAGTTCCAGCAGATCCATGCCATTGCGGGCATCTATCTTCGGCAAGGTGTAGTCGCCCGGCACGCGGGCCGTCAGATCCGGGATCGAATGGGGCAGGAGTTCGGCGGCCGCATCGTCGAAGAAGTTGGTGTCGATCATCCAGCGCAGGACCGCCGACGGCTGCGTGCTGCATATCACGCAGGGCTGGTCCGGTTCCGGATCGTCATGTTGCAGGAAATGGGTGACCAGTTCGGCAGGCGAGAACCGGTGGATCTGGCCATCCTTCGGCAGTCCGACCAGCGTAAGGCATACGGGGCACCGCGTGACGCAGGTACGCAGCTCGTCCCAGGGAAGGAGCAGGGCAGGGTGTTGGCGGTCGTAACAGCTTTCGCAATGTTCGTGTCCATGCATCTCCGCCGCCGTGCTCCAGGGCCGTCCACCCGCCGGACAACCGAATAGGTTGCGGCAGAAGCCGGCCTCCGCCAATCCGTCGGTAGACGCCGTTTCTACATCAGGCAAATGGCGGTGCATGACATTGGTGCAGCGCGGACACCGTTCCGGCCCGGAATGGTCCGGCAGCGGCTGGAACAGGGTGCCGTCGCGATGCGAGCAATAGGAACACTCGCGCAGGACACGCTGGCATCGGGGGCAGGCGACCGAACGGCCGTCGCGAATGGCATCCAGCTGACGGGGAGAGATCGGGAAGCTGCAATGGAAGCATGAATGGGAGAACCGGCTCCCATCGCGGCTGGACACGAAGTGCTTTCCGTCACGGTAAAGGGGAACCAGGCTGGATGCGCCGTTGACCGTAACCGGAAGGCAGGGAAAGACCAGATGCTGGCCGCCCTTGCGTTCCGGATGCGCAAGACCCAATCCGCTATGGTCGAGCAGCCGTTCGAACCGTTCCAGCTCCTGGGGCCTCACGCCGTCCCAGAAATACGGCTGCAAGGCCGCCGGTACCGTGCGGCGCCGTGCTGCGGGCAAGCCCAGGACCGCTCCTCCCGGGATCTCGAAGGGAGCGTTCTCCGGATTGCGGCGAACGGCGACGAGCGGGCGGGTTCCGCGCAGATACTCGTCGAGGCACCGGGGGCAGGCGCTTTCGCCATGAGGGATGGCGGTATCCTGGTGGGCCGCGTCGGAGCAGGTCCACAAGGCTCTTTGGGACCGGGGAAAGTTGTCGAGAAGCTCCGGCAATGCCACCGCCGCAGGCGTGATGTGGAACCGTCCCCGCCGCTCTTCCGGCAGTTCCTGATAGCGGCGATAGTAGCGCTCGATATCCAGGATCTCGGCTCCGGCCCGGAAAAGCTGCTCGAAGTAGACGACCGGCCGGGGTGAGTCGCCGCAGAACATCGGTGTCTGGTTCAAGGCGTTCTGTGCGGAGAAGGAGATCGCCTGCATCAGCCGGTCGCCGCGAACCGCCATGCGGCTTCCCGTGAAGCGACCGCTCACCGGCTTGGCGATGACCAGCTTATCCTGCTGGATCGACGACACGACCGCGCCCTTGCCGAACACGCGGCTGCGGCATCGCCGCATGATCGCCTGAAGCCCCTCTTCGCCGCCCATGCGTTGCAGGACGAAGTCCTCTTGCTCGGCCCAGAAGCCGACGAACGCCCGCAGGGCGATACGCGCCCGCAGGAGCCGGCGGTTGAAAAGTTCCTCACTGCGGATCTCGGTGCCGGGCAGGCCGGTACCCCGCCCGCAGAACTGCCCCTCGATGGCAAGCGCCAGTTTCAGGGCGAAGGGCCGCCGCTCGTCCGGCTGCTTGCGCTCCTCTTCGCGGAAGCTACGGTCCAGGGTCTCCAGCAGCGCGGTCCAGCCGTCTATCCAGGTGATCTTGACGCTGAACTCCTCGATCATTTCCCGTGCGCCTTCGGCGCGGGCGACCAGCAGGCACCGTTCGGCCAATGCTTCGGCTGCCGCCTTCAGGTCTTCCTCGGTCGGGTCCTCGAACAGCCGCCGGACCACTTGGGCCAGCGGCGCCATCGCCTTGGCGAATTCGTCCGCATGGCCGCCGCCGGTATCCGTGAATACCTTGCGCAGTTGGACGTAACCGCGGTCGTGAATCTGGCGGGTGCGTTGCTTGCGCAGTGTCTGGTTGACGTTGCTGATTTCGATCAGTTCGGAAAAGTGCCCCATGATGGCATGGCGATGGGTATGCGCATAGGCGCGGAACGCGTCGCCGAACTGGTTGCGGACACTGTGCCGCTGCCCCAGTTCGTCAAGCGTAGCGCCAAGAGTCGTGGCGAAGGCCTTCATCATGATGTCCATCGGACCGCAGCCGTGGATCGCCTTCAGTCCGATGAGCGACTGCTCGTAGGTATCCGCGGGATCGCGCAGCATTCCCAGAGCCACCCGCATCTGGATCAGCGACGCCGGTGCCACGACCATTTCGTCCGCCAGCGGAGTTCCTTGCGGCAAACGGCCAAGCCGTTCGATCAGCGTGTCGAGTGCGCGCCGTGCCTCCTCGTCCAGCAGCGGAAGCTCATCCGCCAGTTTGTCCTTGACCCGCTTGATCCATTGGTAGATGCGCTGCCAGCGCGGCTCGATATCGTCCTTCAGGATCTCGATCAGGGGAATGGCGGCTACGGGGGGCTTCTGATCGCCCGCCTTCCAGGCGCCCGTGGCGATCTGTTCCCTCCAGCCCTCCCGCAATGTCTGCGGCACATGACTGTCGAACAGTTGCCGGGCAAGCTCCGTCTTGCGGTCCTCATTGCCCTTGATATCGGGCGCGGCCAGACGGTCCGCTTCCTCCTCCAGCTTTTTCAAGGCCTGGCGCATCCGCTCGACCGTGGTGACCTTCGGCAGCTTGAGGCTTTCCGCCTCCGTCTGGAGGGAATTCACGGCGACGATCCAGTCTCCCGGCGCTTCCGGACGGGAAACGGCAGCGGGTGGCGCCGGCGGGGCAGGCAGGCACGGGTCCACCGGCACCGGCAAGTTCTGGACCTCGTTGCGGTCGGCATCCATGACGTCGGCCAGCAAGGTATCCAGGTCACGCCGGGTAAGCCGGGGTACATCCGCGCCGCTCAGGCGCCGCTCGACGTCGAGCAGGAACTGAGCTTCCAGGATATCCGCGAGATAATCGGTATCGACAAGATCGAGCGGCACCATGGCGGAGGTGCAGAAGACGAATCCCGCTTCCTGGTTGCCGGCGCCGGCGCCGGCATTCGCATCGCTGCGCTCGTTGTTGGCGCCCTCGTCTATGCGGGCACGGATGTCGGTGCGGATCTGCGTCAGCGCGTTCTGGGCAAGGCGGAAACAGCTCGTCTCGACGGCGGCCGAATTCACGTCGGCCAAGGTGGACGGATCGCCATCCGGCACGAAAGACTGGTAGACATAGACCAGATCGAAAACCGGACGGCCGCCGGGTTCCCGGCGGAATCCTACTCCCTGCGAGCCGATGGGATAGCGGACCTCGAACGTCTCCTTCTGCCGCCAGTTCTTGTATCCCGCCAGCTCCTTGAGCGCGGCATAGGCGTTCAGTTCGATCCGCTCGGCCCGGTCCGATCCGGAGAACGGATCGGCCATCAGGAAGCAGCCGGTGACGTTGCAGCCGGGATCGATGGACTTCAGCATGAAGGCCACATCCCAGAACATGCCGCTGCCGCTGCCGCCCGACAGCGATGCCACGATATGGGCCCGGACGGGACGGTCGTGCGGCGTGGCGTCGCGGATTCGCCGGTGCCCATCCCGCAGTTCGTCCATGATCGCCCGCGATTCCAGGAAGAGGCCGAGGCGGCCGAGCGGCCGCCACTGCCCCGCTCCCTCGTGGTGAGCCTGACCGACGCCGATCTCCTCGCCGGTGCGGGTATCGTCCTGGGGGAACCAGAGCCGGGACGCTTCCATGTCGATATCGGACATCTTCGACAGCGGATCGGCGGTTTCCGCAGCGTCCGATCCGTTGGAGCGTCCTCCGCTGCGCCGCTGGCGAATGGAATCCACGGCACGGGTTATGTCCTCGGTCTGGATGGTGACCAGACGCGGCAGGCGCGGAAGGTCCCGGAAAGCATCCGTCTCACCGCCTTTCTTCGAGGACATGCGCGGATAGACGTAGTCCGGGACGGTCAGTCCAGGCCGGTTGGCCTTCCAGTCCGTATCCACCGCAACGAAATGGAGCTTTCCGGCAGCCAGCATCGCCGCGAGGTCCGGGTCCTGGCCGTTCTGCGCCAGCCACAGCATGTAACGCAGTGTCCGGACGCCGGTGCCGCCCAGCCCGATGAACAGCGTCGGCAGGCGGCTGTTGAAAGCGGATTTTACGATGTCGGCCATGATTCCTTGTCCTTCCCTATCCATTCGGTCTCGACGGTGCTTAGTTCTGCTGGCAGGAAAGGCCGACGCAGATTTCATGGATTCCCGGCAGATTTTCGTACGGGTTGATAAATCCTATCCAGAGGACCAGCGCCAGCACACAAATCGCAGCGGCAGATCCATAGACGGCAACAAAGACGGCCTTCAGCTTCCGCTCGATGAGTTCCTGAAATTCTATGCAAACGCCGCCATTTTGGAGAGTTTTTGCTATCGAGCGGTTTATCCAGATTGAACTTGCAAGACTGGTGACTCCGCCGATCAATGCGCATATTAAGATATTTTCAAGGAGAAGGACTCCGATACTATTAGTCAGCCAATCATGTGAACCGCCTGTGCCAAATTCCTCGGTTGCCCATCTGACGGAAGTTGGCGCAATCGACAGACCGCCGAATATAGTCGTGAAATTTGCCGCGTTCGTCAGGATGTGGTTCAGCGAACCACCCGGCAGGCGAAGCTTCTGGAGGAAGCGTATTTTCTGTCGAAGCCACCGGGTTCGAAGCAACAGGCCCGCCCCCAGGATGCCGGCTCCAAGAACGAAAAGGTAGGTGCAGGCTTCGTTCATCCAGCCACGCCACTGATCCACCTCTACCGGTGCGTCCGCTGCGCTTGGGCGCTTTCCGGCGATGCTGGCATGGGCATGGGCGATGCTGCCCGTGATGGCATTGCCGTCCGGCTTGATGACCCATACAGGGGCGACCTCCGCCTTCTGCCCATTGAAGGTCAGGTCGATTTCCTTCTCGGTGCCGGGAAGTTTGCCGCCGCTGGCATCGGCCAGCCACAGCATGACCTTCTGGTGGTCGCCGTAGCCCAGGCTTTGCCGCGTCACCTCGACATGTGCGATGACGTTGGCTCTTCCGCCCGACCCGTAGACCATATGGCGCTTGGCGCCGGTAACCTTGATTTCATAGTGGTTGGTTTCCAGCACCGCCTCGGATGTGGCGATCCGGTTGTCGGGCGGAGCCATGCGGTTGAGCATGTCCACGAACGCCACCTTGGCGGTCCCGGCAGCTTCCAGCCGCGTGACGTCTTCCGGCGACAGGGGAACCTGGACCGGGATCGATTGACCACGGTTGACCGTTACCGGCGCAGGCAGGTTGATCAGCATCGGCTTGCCGCCGTCGGCTGGGTCCACCGCCACCGCGAAGACCTTTTGCGGCAAGGCGCCGTCGTTGACTGCCCGTACCGTCAATCGGCGGGCCTGCCGCTCGAAGGCATTTTCCGGATTGATCAGCGGCTTGACGGCGCTGCGGTTCCCGACCGGCACCGCCAGCCAAGGTTGACGGCAGTTGAATGATTCCGCCAAGGCATCCGAATCGTAAGCGCCGACCACGCACAGGAAGACCTGTTCGCCTCCAAGCAGCCCCATGGTTTCCGGTCCGAAGGCGACTGGCAGCTTGAGTTCGCCGGGCCGCTCGGGAACACGCGGCCGCGCAGCACCGGCATAGTTCGTGACAAGCATGGACTGCCTGCCGGTTTCGTCGGCAGCCAGCCAGACGGATTTGACCGGCTGAGGAAATCCCAGCGGATTGCGCACGGTGATGGTAACGGATGGCGCCGCCCCGTCCACCGTCCACGAGACGCCGTCCTTGGACATGATGAGAGCGGTTTCGGGCAGGGGAGGGACCTCCCGCTTTACGCCGGTGCAGTCGACCTGTTTGCATTCCGGAACCAGCATCACCCTGTCGCGCGGATGGAACTGTTCCCAGATTTCCTCGCGATACACGATCGATACCCTGACGGTCTTCTGGTAACCGACGTCCACCGGATTGGGGAGCGGCAACTGGAGGCGGCCGGCCGGGTTGCCGGGACGCTCCACGAACAGCCTCTCCAGCGTCACGCTGATCCCGCCGGGATTGAAGAAATCGAGGGCAAGGGTTGGGTTTCCGTCCTTTGGCTCCCCCCAAGTTGCAGAGCGGATCTGCAAGGGCGCTGGCCTCAGCGAATTGGCGATGGTGATCCGGTTGGCGCATTCCTTGCCCAAGCCGTCGATGCACCCGGCTTCGAGGCCGCGCGTCTCCACCACGTCGCGGTCGCTTTCTTCGGTCAAGGGGAAGACGACGGTCTGGCTACGGCGGCCACCCACAGCCCTTCTGGGCGCAGGCACGACAAGCCGCTTGAACAGCGGGCCGCCTTGTCCCGAATGCAGGCTGATCTCCATTACGCTGCTGTTGGCGCCGCCGGGGTTCTCGACCACGGCTTCCAGCTCGAACCGCCCATCTTCCGCCGCCGGTCGGATTTCAGCCTTGGTCAGGCGCAGCTGGGCCAAAGTGGGGGGAGCCGTTGCGGCAACGATGGCCGAAGGCTGGCCGGTCTGGCTATCCACCACCGCGACATAGAGGCTTCCCGTGACGAGCTGGCTGACGCTGCTGGGCAAGCGCAGACGCAACGGAACCGGAAGTGGGCCGATTTCCTGCCCTTGCGGGACGGTGATGCTGCCGACAGGCGGCTCGCCCTCGGATTTGGAAAACAGCCTGATCTCGGTGACGCGCTTCGACGGTCCGCTGGGATTCTGAACATCGATCAGCAGGTCGAACTCGGTCTGCGACCCTTCCGCCGACTCGACCCGCGCCTTGGAAACGATCAGGGGAGTGAGGTTAGGAATGCCGACTCGAAGCCTTTGTGACTCGAGCGGAGTTTCACTGTCAGGCATCATGAAGCCAGCGGTGGCGTAGACAGGTTCGCTGCGCAGCAATCTCTGCTGCGCCAGCAGCGGAGCCGCGACCGTCAGAGCGGCGCTGCCTCCCGGTTCGAACGCAGTGGCGGTGTCGAGCAGCGCTTCACCCAAAGGATTGCCGGCTGTCTCAGCGTCGAAGAAGCGTAGCGCCTTCGGCGCGATCGGTTCGCGGTTGGGGTTCTCGACCATCGCCGTCACCTTCAGCGGTTCGGTCGCCAGTGTGCGTGAGGACTCGATGGATCGCATGATCGGAGCACTTGGGATGTTGAGCCCGATCTCCTTGCGGGCCGACGTGCCGACGCCTTCGTCCTCAATGGCGACAACGATCCTGCCAGCCGCAAGACGAGCCGCTTCCGGGGCCGGAATCGGCAACGTCAGGGTGCCTGCCTGGCCTGGGGCCAGCCGGATACTGGCGGAAACGTCGAACGGAGGCTGATCCTTGCCGTCCGGGAAGAAGCGCACCCGCGACACCGCGTTGGAAACCCGGGCGCTGTTCCGCAGGGCAAGGGTGCATTCGATGCCTTGCCGGCGCTGCCGGCACTCCCCGCCCTCGATCAGCAGGCGCGGCAGGGTCGCGCGGAATACGGCATCCACGAACCGCTTGGCGAAAGCGTCCGCATCGTTTGCGACCTCGTCGTAGCGGATGGGCTCGGCGCCGATATGCTCAGCCAGGGTGGTCGGTATGGCGGCGGCGGCAACGGTCTGCAACACGCAGTTCAGGTAGTTGTCCTTGTTGTCCGCAAACAACTTCAGGCCCGGATAATCCTCCTTCTTGGGCTCCACGATCAGCATCCCGACATAGGGGCGGACCGATCCGCCTGCCGCCGACTGCTCCAGAAGGTCCGCCAAGGACTTGATTTGCGGATCGAGCCGGGTCTTCTTGCCGTTCCTGTACTGGTCGAGCAGATCGCAGACGCCCAGCTTGTCCTTGGTGCGGCGCGCGTTGTTGAACGGATCGTCGACGAAATCGCTGGCGATCATCACCAGCTTCAACCGGTTGTCCCGCGCATTGAGGACCGGGTTTTCGGTTACCGCCGTCAGCAGACGGCTGAAATCCGTATTTTCGTCACCGGCGACATCGCCGAACCGCCCGACCGCGGCGTTCAGGGCGTCGCGGCTGCCGCCATCGACCCGCTCCGCGATCGTCTTGACGTCCGATCCGAAGGTGTAGAGGTTCACCCGGTCACCGGCCGCGACGAAGGTCCGCCTTCCACCGTCGATCTGGCGTTCGAACACGGTGCGCAGCATCTCCGCGACCCGTTCGTTGGGCGCCCCGGCGCCGGCGCCCGTGAAGATCGTCTTTGACCGGTCGAGAAAAACCAGCAGATCGAAAGGCGGCAGCGACTGATCGCCCGCGCCTGTTCCCTGGACCATCGCCGGTGCCTGACCGGCTGTCTGCGCCAGCGCTCCGTGAGCAGCCAGCATGATCCAAACCATGGCCATAGACAGTATCGCGCGCATCTGCATCCGCCTTCAATTCGTCCCTTGCGGGCAAAAATCCTTGCAAGGACGAATGGCAAATTCGATGCCAGACCGGCGAGCTATGATTCACAAGGGATTTTCGACCGGGGAGCAGGGCAGGGCCTGTTCAACGGACACAGGTGCGGCGAACTTTGAACACCTTGTCAGGGACGCTTCCACCCCTTCGCGGTTATGCGGGAATGCAGGGTCCCGCGTGAGCATCCGGCGACGCGGGCGGCCTTGCTGATGTCCCAGCCCGTAAGCTTCAGGGCGTGCTGGAAACGGGCGTCTTCGGTCAGGTCGGGAGAGATGACCATGCGGGTCGTGGTCGGCGCATTGCCTGGAACGAACAGCACCTGGATCGCCACCTCCTGGGTGATGGTCCCGTTCTTCGTTTCACCGAACAAAGCGAGGTTACGCACGACTTCCTCGAGCTGACGGATATTGCCGTCCCAGGGCAGGGCGCACAGCAGTTCCATCGCTCCGTCGTCGAACATCAGCGGCGATGCGTCGCTTCCGGAGTTGTCTTCCTGAAATTCCGCCAGCAGGCAGCGCGCCAGCTCCGCGATGTCCTCCGGCCGGTCACGCAAGCGCGGAACCACGAGCCGCCACTGGTCCAGCCTGTGCAGCAGATCGAGACAGAACAGGCCCTTCTGCACCAGGGCTTCCGGGTCTTTGTTGGTCGTGGCGATGATCCGGACGTCTACCCGTCGTCCCTCGCCTTCGTCATCGCCAAGCCGGGTCACGGTCTGGTCGTCGAGAAAGCTCAGAAGGCGCTGCTGACCCAGCAGGGGCAGCGTGTCGATATCGTCCAGCAGCAACGTCCCGCCATTGGCGGACATCAAGGTTCCGCGCCGGTCTGTCAAGGCGTTGGTATAGGCGCCCTTCCGATGTCCGAACAGGTCGGACAGCATCGTGCCGTCCGCAAGGACCGCGCAGTGCTTCTTTATGAAGGGACCGTTTCAGCGCTTGGACAGACGGTGGATTTCCTGTGCAAGCCGGGTCTTGCCGGTACCGGTCGGCCCGCAGATCACCACCGGTCCAGGCTGCGGCGCGATCTTGCGGACATAGCTCAGCAAGCGTTTCATAGCCTGGGATTCGGCTACCAGTTCCCGCTCGCCGCCGGAACCGCCTTCACCACCGGCCGAAGCCGCCGAATTACCGGGAACAGATCTGATAATCTTCATCGCCACGATTCCTTGACGCCAGTAGCATCAAAGGTAGTATAACTTCAGTCGTAAAACGAATCAAAATCCGCCGCGTCGTAGTTGCATACATAGGTATGCAGGTGAAAAATGGATGGTGTCTTAATTGACTTAAAAAAATCAAAGTTAGATTTGAAAGAAACCACGCGAATTCTGCATTTGAGTGATGCACACGTGGGCATGACTGATTCATCTTCACCGAATCAAGAAAAACGGATAGCAAAATTTGTCGACTCCCTTGCGCGGGACGTCGAAAATCAATCCATCGATATAGTTGCTGTAACCGGCGACATCGCCTGCAAGGCAGCCGAGGCGGAATACGTCCTTTTCCGCCAGTGGATCTTCCAGCCTCTTTCGGCGATGCCGGCGTTCGGGAATGCACGGTGGTACGTGGTTCCAGGAAATCACGACGTGGATTTCACCGCCGACTATGCAAATCAGGAGACCATCGTCAAATACAGCGACGGCAGGATGGGGCTCCCCGGCAGCGAAGGTCTCGCCGCCCGTAGCAACGTCATCAATCGCTTCAAGCCGTTCATCGCCTTCGCCGGTTCCATTGCACCGTTTCCTGGCCCGGCCGGTCCGCATTGGATGACGGCAGACGGTTATCATGTCGACCTTCTGCCCGCTCCGGCTGGTCGGGTTCTGCGAGTCATCAGTCTCAACACCGCTTGGTGCGAGGACCGTCCTGGGAAAGATGCCCAGAAACATGCTTGGCCCGGCGCTGGATTGCTGCGGCAGGCCCTGACCCACGAGCCATCCGCTGCCTTGACGCTGGTCTTGGGTCACCATCCGCTGTACTTCGTCGAAAATGGCGAAAGGCAGAGTATCCGCGATCTGCTGGCCGAGAACAGGGCCATCTACCTCCACGGCCATAGCCACTTACCGGATATCACCGATGAAAATCGCAAAGACTCAAACCGTTTCCTAGCGCTGATGGCGCACGCGATCGATTCTCCGTCTCGGGGAAGCAAGGAAAGCAAGGTACGCATCGTCGGATACAATCTGATCGAGTGGAACACGGGTGACGAGTTTCTTAAGTTTTTTCCACGTGTCTGGTCAACGGGCGGCTTTACTCTCGCTGACACTTTGGGAAATTGGCCCAGGGACGGGGATTGCTACC
>NZ_JCACHA010000614.1:0-16600 GCF_059503625.1 Skermanella sp. | reverse complement strand
GCTTCAGGCTGTTGTCCTTCTTCTTGCCGCCCTCATAACCGCCGCCGCGCCGCTTGTATTCCTGCACGGCGAACTGGGCCTTGCGGGCCGACCACTGGCCGGCGTGACCGCCCTTCTCCCCGGCGGTCACCTCCGCCTTGACGGTCTCCCAAAGCTCCGGATCGGTTCTGCGCGCTGTTCCTGCCATTCCTCAACCAGTCCCCATTGCCGAGGCCCCGTCAGACCTCTTCCACACTGCAAACGAGTCTGAGGCTGCCGGCGGTGTTGGCAACCGCCGACAGGCAAATTTCCGCGCGGGCAGGGGGAATGGACACGGCGAAGCGGGTGACGTAGCGGTCGCCGCCGGGACCTGCGGTCTTCTGCGCCTCCAGCCGGACGATGTTGGCGCCGTACTCCCGAAAGACTTCGGCAAGTCTCGCGATCAGGCCGAGCTGGTCGCCGCCGCTGACTTCGATCCGGTGCGTGATCAGCGTTTCCGGACCGGGAGCAGCCTCGAACTCGTAGTCCGAAACCTCGACGCGGGCATCCTCCAGCTCGGGCAGGCCGCTGAGGTCGCGTTCCAGCTCGGCCAGATCGAGGTCCGGCGGCAACTCGCAGACGGCGGAGAATTCGGCGCCCTGGCCCATCGCGGCGAACGTCGTGTCGCGCAGGTTTATGCCGAGATCGTAAAGGCGGCCCGCGATGGCCGAGACGAGTCCGACACGGTCGGCGGCGAGGATCGAAACCAGGGCGACGGATGGTGCTGCGGCAGGCATTTGGGGCTCCAGGTGCGAAAGGATCTTCACCAGCCGAGACCCTATACTTGCACCGGCGCTTCCGTCAAACCGGGTAACTCGGCCGATGCCCAGATGATGCGCATGGGAACCCATCCGGGGCGCTCTGAACTTGTTCCCGGAAACTCCGGTTTATCGCGCCGCAACATGAACAGGAAACTGGTTAACTTCCGATTAACAAAGGGAAATACGGGCCTTCCCCCGTCTCATTGCTGCTATGCAGCATATGCGTTGGCAGGGAGACGACAGGACACCTACCTTTCTAATCACGAGGCCGGCCAAGAGCCATCCAGTGGGGGGAACAGACATCGCCGAGACGCGGTGACAATCAACTTCCTCGCTGACGCGGAGCCTCTTATTCCGCCGGCGGCAGATACGTCGGAGAAAGCACGATGAACATCCTCAAGCAAATCGGTCAGATCTGGAACCAGTACCGTGAGTTCCGCTCGACCTTCAACGAACTGTCCAACATGTCCGACGCGGAACTGCGCGACATGGGCCTGTATCGCGGCGACATCGTCCGCGTCGCCTATGGCCAGGCCGAAGCAAGCTATCCCCAGGCCGTCCCCGCCAACCGCAATCTCGGCCGCGGCGCGCAGACCAGCCAGCAGGGTGGTTTCGGCATGCTGAGCGGAAGTCACTAAGACTTCCGCCGCCGAAGTCATCACCAGGATATCGAGTAGCCAGAACCTCCAATAGGGAGCGAAGCGCCGTCCTCATCGAAACGAAGGAACGGCACTATGCAGAAGATGAATACGATCAGCCCGACTGTTAACCACGTGTTTCATGCATTCGGCATGAACCTGCAGAATACCTTTGCCAACCTGTGCAGCCGCATCGAGAGTCATCTCGAAACTCGCCGACTCCGCGCCGAATGGGATGCCATGAGCGAGCGCGAGCGCCAGGAGATCGACGTCACCCTCGGCAACACCGCCTGGGCAGCGCGGAACGGCAGCCGCCGCTAAGCCGGCAGCCGTTTTGGCAAGGAAAATTTCGGCGACCAAGAGTCCACAAGACCACGCCAAGATCGAATCAGGGAGTGGAGCGCTGCCCGCATAGTTTTGGGAGCGAACTGATGACTGCCTTTACGAACACGAACGAACTGATCCAGCCGACCATCTCCGGCTTCAGCGGTTACAAGGCCGCCTCTCCGGTCGCACGGGTGCTGAGCGCTTTCCAAAAGCTGCCGGTGTACCTGCGCCAGTATTGGACTCTCTACCAGACCCGCGAAGAGCTGAACCGGCTGAGCGACCGCTCGCTGAGCGACATCGGCATCGACCGCGACAGCATCGCCAAGGTTGCCCGCAACCACTGCGACCAAGCGCTGGTCCGTCATGACGACACCGGCAAGCTGCTGGCGATGAGCGACGAGGAACTGGCGGATATCGGCGTCAGCCGGGGCGATGTCGAAGCCTACCGCAATGGCCGCATCAAATTCCTGCGCCGCCGTCTCATCGAGAACGAGGCCGCCGCATGACGGCCTCACCCCTTGAAACGGCGTTGCTGCTGCGCGCCGTCTTCGGTCTCGTCATGATGAACATCGGCATGCTGCTGGGCTGACGCGGCGACACGCCGCGAAGACCGGCATCTGCCTTGAAAGGGAGTGCGGCCTGCCGGTCCGCGCTCCCTTTGCCGTGTCCGGAACGAGGACGTTATTGACGGGAGGCTTTTGCCAAAGCGCGGCGGCGGCGCCATTCGACCCAGCGGCGTTCCAGCCGGATCATCGCCCTGCTGGTCGGCCGTTTCAGGAACGGCACGTCCTGAGCCAGCAACAGAAGTCCCAGTGGCAGCATCCAGATGCCCAGCACCGGAAGGAAGCTGAGCAGACCGCCGATTATCAGCAGGATGCCCGTGGGGATTCGAATCCAGGTGGAACCGGGGTCGCGGAGCCAGCGCAGTGCACGCGCGGCTTTCGCAGGCAACTGCTTCTCCAGGCGCTCGAAGCGTCGGTCGAGCCTGCGGTCGTCGATGTGTGTCATCCGGGGCAATCTGGTGTGTGCAGCGGCAGATTCAAAGCCTTAGATCCTACCTGTTTCCGGCCCGCGGAATTTTTTTCATTTTTATCGTCGATCGCCCGGACTAAATCGCCGGCTCGCGCGAATATGTGCGCAACGAGACGATAGAGATGCACCCGCTCCTTAAAGATCATATCCTGCCGCTTCGCCGTTACGCCCTTGCGCTGACCCGCGATGCCGACCAGTCGGACGATCTCGTCCAGGAAACCCTGGCGCGTGCCATCGAGAGCGCCGGGTCGTGGGACCCGAGGCGCGACCTTCGGAAATGGCTGTTCGGCATCATGCACAACACCCATCTCTCGGGCCGCCGGCGCAGCGTGCTGGAGAAGTCGGTGGCGGCGGAGATCACGTCGATCTCCAGCGACAGCACACCCGCAAGCCAGTTCCAGAGCGTGCATTTCAACGAGACGATCGCGTCCCTGATGCGGCTGCCGGAAGAGCAGCGCGAAGTGATGCTGCTGATCGCCGTCGAAGCCTTCAGCTACAAGGATGCTGCCGAGATGCTGGATCTGCCCGTCGGAACCGTGATGTCGCGTCTTGCCCGCGCGCGCGAAGCCTTGCGGACGGAGCAGGGGACCGAGCGGGACTCTTCCCGGAAACCAGACCTGCGTCTGGTGAGGTGAGCCATGTCTGAACCGATTTCCGAACTCGACCTGATGGCCTATGTGGACGACCAGCTCGATCCGGAGCGTCGCATAGCCGTAGAGGACCACCTGTCGCGTCACCCCATCCTGGCGGCGCAGGTCATGGACGACTTGCGGCGACGCGACGAACTGCGCCTTGGCTTGACCGAGGCGGCTTCGGCCATGCCGAACCACCGGCTCGAACTTCCTGCGGAGCGCCTTGGACGGCGGCTGGCATTCCACTCTTCCCTGCACCGGAACCGTCGCGCCATCGCGGCATCGATCCTGGTCGGAGCCGGCTGGTTCGCCCATGCCATGTTCGGTGGACTCGGCGCCGATCCGGCATCCGCCGCGCATATCCTGCCGGTCTACGCCGACGAAGCGGTGGCGGCCCATCGGACCGTCCTGGTCGATGCGCGGCATGACGGGACGGCTGCGTTGAAGCCGGTGCAGGCCGGCGCCGCCGGCGCATCGATCCCGCTGCCGCATCTGCCGGCATCCTTCGCGCCGGCGGGTTCCCATCCGGTCCCGTCTGAGCGGGGAAACGCCGTGCAGATGCTGATCCACGGTCCGGACGAGGAGTTGCTGACGCTGTTCGCGGTCGAAACCGACAGCTTCAACATCGAACCGCCCCAAGCCGAGGCAGTCAGGGACGTCAACGTTGCGTACTGGCAGTCCGGCTGGGTCGCCTATGTCCTGAGCGGCACTGCCGATCAGAAGGAACTGTTATCGCTGGCCTCCAGGCTCAGCCGGTAATCAACATCGCATCCAACCTGTTATCGATAACGGAGTTGAGGGAGCAACCATGTTCAACCAGTACCCCAACCGGTCCGGCGCCTTCGGGCGGGCCGTGGACAGCGCGGCCTTCGACGAGGGCCTGCGGAAGCATATGCTCCGTGTCTACAACTACATGATGGTCGGCCTTGCGGTCACCGGCATCATCGCCTTCCTGGTCGCCAGCACGCCGGCGCTCTACGTGCCGATCTTCACCACGCCGCTGAAGTGGGTGGTGATGCTGGCGCCGCTGGCGTTCATCTTCGTGCTGTCCTGGCGCTTCGAGCAGATGTCCACATCGGCGCTCCAGATGACGTTCTTCGCCTTCTGCGCCGTGATGGGCGTGTCGATGGCGTCGATCTTCCTGGTCTTCACCGGTGCCAGCGTCGCGCGGGTGTTCTTCATCACCTCCGCCATGTTCGCCGCCACCAGCCTGTGGGGCTACACGACCAAGACGGACCTGTCGAAGATGGGCTCGTTCCTGATCATGGGCCTGATCGGCATCGTGATCGCCAGCATCGTCAACATCTTCGTAGGCTCCAGCGCGCTTCAGTTCGCGATCTCGGTGATCGGCGTCGTCGTCTTCACCGGCCTGACCGCCTACGACACCCAGAACATCAAGGAATCCTACGCCGAGCACTTCGGCCATGACACCATGACCAAGATGGCCGTCATGGGCGCGCTCAGCCTCTATCTCAACTTCATCAACCTCTTCCAGATGCTGCTCCAGCTTACAGGACAGCGCGAGGAGTAACGGCAGGGACAACACTGCCGGCCCCTTCAACACGTCTTGCACAGAGAGAAGACAATGGACCAGAACGAGCGCCAGATCATCGACGAGCTTTTCGGCAAACTGCGTCAGGCGGAGGCCCAGTCGGGTCCCCGCGACGCGCAGGCCGAGGGTTTCATCCGCGAGCAGGTCGCCCGTCAGCCGGCGGCGCCCTATTTGATGGCCCAGGCCATCGTCATTCAGGAGCAGGCGCTGGCGCAGTCCCAGGCCCGCATCCAGCAGCTTGAGGAGCAGCTTCGCAGCCGTCCCGCCGCATCGTCGGGCGGCGGCGGACTGTTCGGCAGCCTGTTCGGCGGCGGTACCCAGCAGCGCCAGCCGGCGCCTCCGCCGTCCAACTCGCCTTGGGGCAACCAGGGCGGCCAGCAGCAGGTCGGCGACCCGCGCGTGGCGCAGTATGCCAATCCGCAGTACCAGCAGCGTCAGGGCGGCGGCTTCATGGCCGGCGCGATGCAGACGGCCATGGGCGTCGCGGGCGGCATGCTGATCGGCAGCGCGCTCGGCAGCATGTTCTCGGGCGGCGAGGCGATGGCGGCCGACGCCGCCGGCGCCGTGGAGGAGCAGCTTCCGGAGGAGTTGCCCGTCGATGAGGGTGGCGATTTCTTCGGTGGTGACGAGGAGTTCTGATCCCCTCGCTCACAGCGATCAGCTGAAGGCGAAAAGGTAAACCGGGGGCGAGGACGCAAGGTCCGCGCCCCCGGACCGTTTTGGCGCTATGTTCCGTGGAAGGGACAGACGACCGGGACGGGAGCGATACGATGACGACGATCAGGACCATGAGCCGGGCGGAGCTTGGCACGGTGCTGGGCTGGGCGGCCCAGGAGGGCTGGAACCCAGGCCGCTGCGACGCCATCCCGTTTCATGCGGCCGATCCTATGGGCTATCTGATAGCCGAGGCCGACGACGGCGAACCGGCGGCGGCGATCTCCGTCGTACGCTACGGCGACAGCTTCGGCTTCCTCGGCCTCTACATCGTCCGGCCGGAATACAGGGGGCGCGGACTCGGCATGGAGCTCTGGAAGGCCGGCATGGATTTCTTGAGCGGGCGCACGGTCGGGCTGGACGGGGTTGTGGCGCAGCAGGAAAATTACCGCAAATCGGGCTTCGAGCTTGCCCACCGGAACGTCCGGTTCCAGGGGCCGGCTCCCGGAGTGGAGCAGCACGGGGCTGGGCTGCTGAGTCTGTCGGACGTCCCATTCGACCGGCTGCTTGCCTACGACCTCCCCTTGTTCGGCGCGCCGCGAGCGGCGTTCCTGTCGGCCTGGATCGGCATGCCGGGCGTGATCGCGCTGGCGGCGGAGGACATGAAGGGCTATGCGGTCGCCCGACCCTGCCTGGAAGGCTGGAAGGTCGGTCCGTTGTTCGCCGATGACGAAGAAATCGCGGAAACCCTGTTCCTGGGCGTCTGCGCGCGCCTGCCGACGGACGGGCCGGTCATCCTCGACGTACCGGAGCCGAACAAATCAGCCATTCGCATGGCGGAACGCGCGGGCTTGTCCCAGATATTCGAAACTGCCCGCATGTATGCCGGCCCGGCGCCCGATATCGACCTTGCCCGAGTTCACGGCATCACGACGTTCGAGCTGGGCTGACCAGCCCTCACGCCGCATCCGATCCGTGCCGTGCGCGGCGGCGCTGCATGAACAGCACCCCGCCAAGCGCTGCCAGGATCACCACGAAGGAGATCGCGGTGGTCAGGGTGCCGAGCGCGTACAGCACCGGCGTCGTGACGTTGGTGGTCATGCCGTAGATTTCCAGCGGCAGCGTGTTGAAGCTGCCTGCCGTCATCAGCGTCCGGGCGAATTCGTCGTAGGACAGCGTGAAGCCGAACAGGGCGATGCCGATGACGCTGGGGGCGATGATCGGCAGCACCACGAAGCGGATCGTCTGCCACGGCGTGGCGCCCAGGTCGCGCGCCGCTTCCTCGTAGGCGCGGTTGAAGCGGTTGAACACCGCGAACATGATCAGCAGTCCGAAGGGCAGCGTCCATGTCAGGTGAGCGCCCAGGCCGGAGCTGTACCAGTTGGGTTCCCACTCCATGATGTTGAACATCAGGCCGATGCCGAGGCTGACCAGGATCGACGGCACGATCAGGCTGGCGACCGCGATGTAGAAGATCACGCCCGACCCGAAGAAGCGCCGGCGGAACGCCAGCCCGGCCGACACCGCGAACACCACCGTCACCACCATGACGATGACGCCCAAGCTGAGCGACCGGGTCAAGGCGCCGCCGAAGTCGCCGACCGCCTGCTGCTGGAACAGGTTGTGGAACCAGTGGGTCGAGACTCCGTTCATCGGGAAGGTCAGGCCGCCGTTCGGTCCCTGGAACGACAGGATGACGATGGTCGCGATCGGGCCGTAGAGGAACAGCACGAACAGCCCGAAGAAAGCCGCCAGCAGATAGAAGCTGAGGGAGCGCGGCTCGCGTCTCCTCACGTGTTTCGCCATGGTTTCACAGTTCCTTGCGGATATCGACGATGCGCAGCATCAGCGCCACCATGATCAGCACGACGCCGAGCAGCACGACCGCGTTGGCCGCCGCAGCCGGATACTGAAGCAGCGAGATCTCGTTCGCCATCATCAGGCCGACCGAAGCGCTCTGGCCGCCGCTCATCAGACGGACGGTGATGAAGTCGCCCATGACCAGCGTCACGACGAAGATGGACCCGATGGCGATTCCCGGCTTGCTCAGGGGAATGATCACGTTGGTCAGGACCTGCCAGCCGGATGCTCCGGCATCCACCGCCGCCTCGATCAGCGACCGGTCGATCCGCATCATCGAGTTGAAGATCGGCACGACCATGAACAGGACGTAGAGGTGAACGAAGGCCAATACGACCGAGAAGTCCGAGAACAGCAGGAATTCCAGCGGCTCGTCGATCACGCCCATGGAGATCAGGGTCGAGTTGAGGATGCCGTTGCGCCCGAGGAACGGAATCCACGAGATCATGCGGATGATGTTGGAGGTCCAGAACGGGATCGTGCAGATCATGAACAGCGTGATCTGCCACGTCAGCGACTTGACGTGGAAGGCTACGAAATAGGCAACGGTGAACCCGATACCGAGCGTCAGCGCCCAGGTCAGCGCCGCGTACTTCAAAGTGTTCAGGTAGATCCGCCACGTGACCGACGACGTCAGCAGCTCTTCGTAATTGAGCAGGATGAAGTCGGGGATGACCCGGATGGAATCATAGTCCCAGAAACTGACCACGACGATGGTCACGATCGGCACCAGCAGGAACACGGCGAAGGTCAGCGTGAGCGGCGCGACCTGGAGGTACGGCGCCAGGGCGTCGGTCACGCGGCCCCAATCGAACCGCCGGGAGGGTGTACCCTCCCGGCGTTCCGTAACGATCGTTGTGGTGCGTGCCGTCATGCCGCGACGAACTCGTTCCACTTGCGGACCATGTAGCGGTCCTCGTCCATCACGGCGTTCCAGCAGGCGACCTTGCCCATGCGGTCGTAGAAGGAGCCGCCGTCGCGGATCGCGCCGGCCTTCTCCATCACCTTGCCCTCGGGGCTGACGATGTCGACGGCCGCCGGCTTGCCTTCCATCCAGAAGGCCCATTCCTCCGGGCTCATGTGCTGCTTGGCGGTGTCCAGCACGGCGCTGTAGTAGCCCTGGCGGTTGAGATAGGCGCCGACCCAGCCGGACAGGTACCAGTTGATGTATTCGTAGGCCGCTTCCAGCTCCAGGCCGCTGACGTGCTTGGCGATGCCGAGGCCGCCGCCCCAGGCGCGGTAGCCTTCCTTGAGCGGCTGATAGACGCACGGTATGCCCTTGCCGCGAACGGCTGCCACGGCGGGCGACCACATCGACTGGATCACGACTTCGCCGGACGCCATCAGGTTGACGCTCTCGTCGAAGGTCTTCCAGAAGGCGCGGAACTGGCCGGCCTTCTTGGCCTCGATCATGATGGCGATGGTCTTGTCGATCTCCGCCTTGGTCATGTTGCCCTTGTCGCCGTACTTCACTTCGCCCATGGATTCGGCGACCATGGCGGCATCCATGATGCCGATCGACGGGATGTTGAGGATCGACGCCTTGCCCTTGAAGGCGGGGTCGAGCAGGTCCTTCCACTGGGTGATCGGACGGCCGACGAGATCGGGGCGGATGCCCAGCGTGTCGGCGTTGTAGATGGTCGGGATCAGCGTCATCCACTGGGTCTGGGACTTGGCGAACTTGACCGAATCCTTGCCCTCGACGAAGCCGACGGTGTGCGGCGCCGTGCCCTGGGCGATAACCGAGTCAGGGGTCAGCTTGCCGGAAACGAACAGCGGGACGATCTTGTCGAAGTTCTTGATCTTCGACACGTCCATCGGCTGCATGACACCGGCCGGGAAGACCTTCTTGCAGATCCAGTATTCGATATCGGCGATGTCGTAGGACTTGGGCTGGGTGACCGCGCGCTGGGAAACCGCGTCGCTGTCCAGCGCCGTCATCTGAAGGGTGAAGCCGAGGTCTTCCTTGACCTTGTCCGCCACCGCGTTGAGGTTCGACACGCCGGTACCGAACTGGCGCAGCGTCACGTTCTTGATGTTCTGCGCCCAGATCGTCGGGAAGCCGGTGATCGCGCCGCTGCCGATGGCGACACCGGCGGCTGCGGCCGCGGTGCCCTTCAGCGCCTGGCGGCGGCTGATGCCGGTAGTAGTCGTCTTTGCCGGATTCTTGGGCGGGTTGTTCGTATCGCTGCTCATCTTTGAAGCCTCACTTGTTCTTGTTTGTAAGCTTTTGCCCTGCCGGTCAGGCGGCGAGGGGATGCATGTCGTCGTCGTTCCACGCGGCGGTGACGGTGTCGCCCTCGCCGAATGGCGCCGCGAAGTAGGCCTGCTCGGTCACTGCGACGGTGAACTCGTCCACGCCGGGCGATGCCAGCCGCAGATGCACCATCGGTCCCTGGTACTCGACCAGGCGCACTTGCCCGGCGAGGCTGTTCACGCCGTTGGTCGCGGAATTCGGCGGCAGGATGCGGATGCGGTCGGTCCGGACCGCGAACTGCTTCTCGACCCCTCCGATCGACCGGGAAAGGACGTTGTGGCCGCCGATGAAGCGGGCCACGAAGGCGTCGCGCGGGTGGTTGAAGACTTCGCGCGGGGTGCCGGCCTGGGCGATCCGGCCGTTGTTCATGACGACGACCAGATCGGCCAGCGCCATCGCTTCCTCCTGACCGTGGGTCACGTGGATGAAGCTGATGCCGAGCCGCCGCTGGAGGCGCTTGAGTTCTTCCCGCATCTTGACCCGCAGGAAGGGATCGAGCGCCGACAGCGGCTCGTCCAGCAGCAGGGCGCTGGGATCGGTGATCAGCGCGCGGGCAAGGGCAACGCGCTGCTGCTGCCCGCCGGAAAGCTGCGCCGGCAGACGCTCCGCATATTTGTCCATCTGGACCAGCCGGAGCAGCTCCATCGCCTTCGCCCGCCGTTCCGGCTTGGCGACGCCCTTCAGCTTCAGGCTGAAGGCGACGTTGTCGACGCAGTTGAGGTGCGGGAACAGCGCGTAGCTCTGGAACATCATGGCGGTGCCGCGCCGCGCCGGCGGCAAATCGTTGATATGCGTGTCGCCCAGCAGGATGTCGCCGTCCGAAACGGTCTCATGGCCGGCGATCATGCGCAGGGTGGAAGTCTTGCCGCAGCCGCTCGGCCCCAGGAGGCAGCAATAAGTCCCGGCCGGGATCTTGAGGTCGATCGAATCTACGGCGGTCGTGCTCCCATATAGTTTGGTAACCGCAGCGAGTTCGATATCAGCCGGTCCGGCCATCTGCATTGTCTCCGTGTTCTTGCCTGTAAGAGCCTTTTTTCTCTCGTCCGCTACGTCAGCAATTTGAATGCCAACGAGTGGCCGGCGCTGCCATAAAGGTGTATCGCGGTCGGGCAGGAGGACGCCTAGCTTCTTGATGCGCAACGTTTATGCAAAGCTATCATTTTGCACAAAGTATATGCAGAAGAGGAATGGTTGTATGCCTATCGGTGAAATCGAGCGGCCGGGCATGGTCGTGGGAATGGAAGCCGAGGCGCGTATTGCGCGCGACGCCGGGTATGCGGTCGCGACACTGGGAGGCGCGGCGGAGTTGCTGGCTGCAGGGGCCGGCGGGCTGATCAGCTTCGGCATTGCCGGCGGTCTGGCGCCCGGCCTGAAGCCGGGAAGGCTCGTGGTCGCGACGGAGGTCGTCGCGGCGGACGGCTGCCGCTATCCGGCCCTCGCCCTGACCCTCGGCGCACGCGGAGAGCCGGAAGCGGTCAGGGCACCGGTCTATGGTGCTGGAGCGATCGTATCCCGATCCGTCGACAAGCAGGCGCTATACAAGAGAACGGGCGCCGTTGCGGTCGATCTGGAAAGTGCCGAGGTGGCGCGGCTCTGTGCGGCCGCCGGAGTGGCGCTGGCCGTCATCCGGGCGATCGGCGATCCGGCGGAACGCGATCTGCCTCCGGCGGCGCTTGTCGGCCTGAAGCCGGACGGGCAGGTCGATATCGCGGCAGTCCTGCGCAGCGTGTTCGGGTCTCCCGGCCAGATCCCGGCGCTGATACGGGTTGCGCTGGATACCCGCCATGCCCTTGCGGCGCTCCGGCACGCCGTCGCTTCCTGATCGGCTGCCCGTCAGGTGTCCGTTGCCGAAACGAGGTTCATCACGACGCTGACCCATTCCAGGTCGACCTGGATGCGGACCGGCACCGGCGGCTCTCCCGCAAGCGGCTTCGCGAACCATGCGGTCGCTGTCCGGTCAACGCCGTAGCGGAAGAAGTCTTCCTCGTCCTGGTCGCGCTCGAAGCCGGCGACCGGACGAAGGAGGATCGTGCATTTTTCGGCGGCGCCCGAATGCATGTTGCGTGAAGATTCCTGAAGCGTGTCGGTCCCATTCGACGTCACGATCACGTCGTAGCGGCGGCGGCCGTCGAATACCGGGAAGGTGCCGGCGCAACCGGACGTGCCGCCGGTTGCGATGACGCCGACCATGGCGCTGACCGGATCGAGCGTTCCGGGCCGGAACTCCGGCGCCACGGCGTTGGCGGAGAGTTCCGACTGCGGCGGCTCCGCCATTACCGAAACGTTGCCGGCCTTGTCGTAGTCCATGTTGAGCGCACGCTTCCGTTTGCGCTGGCTGCGGAAGGATCTGAACTCCTCCGGAGCGACATGGACTCCGTTCTCGAGCCGTCCTCCCGCCGAGGCCGTATAAGACCAGCGGGACAGGAGATCGACCAGACGGCCGCCTTTCGCCACGACCCCGGCGGCGTAGCGGCCGCCCTCAAGGTCCAGCTTCATCTCCCCGCTGACGAGGAACAGCCCGCCCGCATAGATATCGTAGCCCAGTTTCATGGCTTGGGCCTGAACGGGCGACACGATGAGGAGGGCTATGGCTGTCGTGATCAGTCGAAGGGAAGACATTGCTGCTGCCGGACCATTGAGACTGCGGATGGAGGATCGTCCGCAGTCTCAACAATCGGCATGGCAATACGGTGGCAGCCTGTATTGGATCGGGCCGCAAACCAGGTCCTTCGACGCTGCCGCCGTCAGTGCTTGCCGCTGCTCCGGGCGCTGCCACGCCCCGACAGGCTGGGATTTCTCATGAAATAGGTGTGGGCGTTGGGAGCCTCGGGGTCCTCTTCCATGCGGGTAAAGGACCCGTCGGGTCCCATGATCCAGCTTTGCGCCGTATCGCGCAGGTTGGTGCCCATGATCTGCTCCACGATCTGCTCGTGGACCGTCGGGTTCTCGATCGGCACCAGCGTCTCGATGCGGCGGTCCAGGTTGCGCGGCATCCAGTCGGCGGAGGAGATGAAGACCTTGGCCTTGGGGGAGGGCAGGCCATTGCCGTCGCCGACGCACAGGATGCGGCTATGCTCCAGGAAACGGCCGACGATGCTCTTGACCCGGATGTTCTCCGAAAGGCCCTTCACGCCCGGGCGCAGGCAGCAGATGCCCCGGATGATCAGGTCGATCTGGACACCGGCCTGCGACGCCTCGTACAGCTTGTCGATGATGTCGGGGTCGACCAGGGAGTTCAGCTTGACCCAGATGGCGCCCATACGGCCGGCGCGGGCGTGTTCGATCTCCCGGTCGATCAACTGGACGATCTTGGGACGGATCATCAGGGGAGCGATGGCGAGCTTTTCCAGGTGCTGCGGCTTGGCGTATCCGGTCATGTAGTTGAACATGACCGACGCATCCAGGCAGAGCGCAGGATCGCAGGTGAAGAACGAGAGGTCGGTGTAGACCTTCGCGGTGATCGGGTGATAGTTGCCGGTGCCGAAGTGGACATAGCTGTGCAGCCCGTCCGCTTCACGCCGCATGACGAGCGACACCTTGGCATGCGTCTTCAGATCGACGAAGCCGTAGACGACGTGGACGCCGGCCCGCTCCAGGTCGCGTGCCCACTGGATGTTGGCTTCCTCGTCGAAGCGGGCCTTCAGCTCGACCATGGCCGTCACCGATTTGCCGGCTTCGGCCGCCTCGATCAAGGCTGCGACGATGGGGGAGTTCTTGCTGGTCCGGTAGAGCGTCTGCTTGATCGCGACCACGGCCGGGTCGCGCGCCGCCTGGAGCAGGAACTGCACCACCACGTCGAAGCTCTCGTACGGATGGTGGACGACGATGTCCTTGTGCCGGATCGCGGCGAAGCAGTTGCCGCCGAAGTCGCGGATGCGCTCCGGGAAGCGGGCGGTGAAGGGCGGAAAGAGCAGGTCGGTCCGCTCGTTCAGGATGAGCTGGCGTACCTCGCCTAGTGCGATCAGCCCGTCCTGGACGAACATCTCCTCGGTCGAGACGCGCAGTTCCGACACCAGGAACTCCCGCAGGTCCTGGGACATGTCGGATTCGACCGCCAGACTGATGACGACGCCCCGGCGGCGGCGCTTCAGCGCCGTTTCGAACGTGCGGACGAGGTCTTCGGACTCCTCGTCGATATCGATCTCGCTATCGCGCAGGACGCGGAACAGCCCGTGCGCCGTCAGCTTCAGGGGCTTGGGGAAGATGCGGTCCAGGAACATCAGCACGAGATGTTCGAGCTGGATGAACCGGGCCTCGGCGCCCGGCATCCGGATGAAACGGTCGAGCTGGTTCGGCAGCGGGATCATCGCGTCGAGCGGTTCGGATTTTTCCGGATCGCTCAATTGCAGGACCAGCGCCACGCCCCGGTTCGCGATGAAGGGGAAGGGATGTGCCGGATCCACCGCGATGGGAGTGAGGACCGGGAATATCTCGCGCAGGAAGCGGACTTCCGCCCAGGCGCGGTCCTCCTTGGACAGTTCCGCCGGATCGACAACCGTGATGCCGGCCTCCCGCAGTTCGCTCCGCAGGTTCTGGAAACAGCGCTGCTGCGCCTCGTTCAGCCTCGTGATCGCCTGATTGATCAGGGAAAGCTGCTGTTCGGGCAGCAGGTTGTCGGGCGTGACGGTCTTGACGCCCGCGCGTACCTGGGCCTTCAGGGCGGCGACCCGCACCATGATGAACTCGTCCAGGTTGCTGGCGGAGATCGACAGGAAGCGGAGGCGTTCGAGCAGCGGGTGCTTGACGTTGTTGGCTTCGCCCAGGACCCGGTCGTTGAACGCGAGCCATGAGATTTCACGGTTGATGAAACGGTCGGGTGCATGATCGAGAGATGCGGGAACCTTTTTGTCCTGTTCCTCCGCAGCCTGCTTCGTCTTGCCCGTCTGCTTCGTGGCTTCGGCGGTCGTGCTCATCCGGTCCCCTCCCTTTCGGCGCTTAGCGGCGCAACATGCCGCAACATTCAAGGCTGCAACATGGAACTTTTGTTAACATTATTTGACGAACCGCTTCCTGTGTCATATCGCCCCGGCGGATGCTTGACTTAAGTACGGGAAATGCGCGTCAGTGTGCCCAAAATGCCAGAAAACGGGTAAGGCAAGTCGTCGGAGCATGAACATGTTGAAAGCGGGACTTCTCATTGCGGGCATCGCGCTGGCCGTCGCATATTCGGCGCCCGTCAGGGCGGAAGATGTCGGGTGCGTCACGACGGCCTGGAAAATGCTCGGCGCCAACCACCGCGTCTGCGTCGAGGCCTTCGACGATCCCAAGATACCCGGCGTCGCGTGCCATCTGAGCCAGGCACGGACGGGCGGCGTGTCGGGCAGCCTCGGACTTGCGGAGGACCCGTCGCGCTTCTCGATCGCCTGCCGGCAGGTCGGACCGATCACGCTGCCCGACAAGCTGAAGGACAACGAAGAGGTCTTCACGGCGGACACCTCGATCCTGTTCAAGGAGACGCGTGTCGTGCGGATGTTCGACCGCAAGCGCAACACCCTGGTCTATCTGAGCTACAGCACGAAGATGGTCGATGGTTCGCCGATGAACGCGGTGTCGTCGGTGCCGATCATGCCGTGGCGTCAATAGGACGCTTCTGTTCCAGGCTTCTCCGCACCATATGGTGCCGATGCCCATGTTTCCGAAGACCATATATCCATATATAGAGAGTGGATCGTGACGTCGCCGACCCATCCGATTTCGGTCGCCCCCATGATGGACTGGACCGACCGGCACTGCCGGTTCTTCCTGCGCCGGATCAGCCGGCATGCGCTGCTTTATACCGAGATGGTCACGACGGGGGCCATGCTCCACGGCCCGCGCGACCGCCTGCTGGCCTTCCATCCGGACGAGCATCCCATAGCCCTGCAACTCGGCGGCAGCGATCCCGCCGATCTGGCGGAGTGTGCCCGGATGGCGGAAGCGGCCGGCTATGACGAGGTCAACCTGAACGTCGGCTGCCCCAGCGACCGCGTGCAGTCCGGCCGGTTCGGCGCCTGCCTGATGGCCGAACCGGAGCTGGTCGCCGAACTGGTCTCGTCCATGCGCGCCGCCGTCTCGATCCCGGTCACGGTCAAATCCCGCATCGCCATCGACGAGATGGAGGAATGGACGACGCTGGAGCATTTCGTCGGCCGCGTCCGCGAAGCCGGCTGCACCCGGTTCGTCGTGCATGCCCGCAAGGCCTGGCTGAAGGGACTGAGCCCGGCCGAGAACCGCGATATCCCGCCGCTCCGCTACGATCTGGTCCACCGTCTGAAGCAGGAGAACCCGGATCTGGATATCACCATCAACGGCGGCATCACGACCCTGGATCAGGTTTCCGAGCATCTGGAGGTGGTGGACGGCGTCATGCTTGGGCGGGCGGCGTACAAGAATCCGTGGGTCCTGGCGGACGCCGACAGACGTTTCTACGGGGCCGGCGAATCGGCAATCGATCGCCATGAAGTGGCCCGCAGGATGCTGCCTTACATTGAGGAGCGGAGGGTTGAAGGCACACCTCTGAACGCCATCACCCGACACATGACAGGATTGTTCCAGGGACAACGCGGCGGTCGGGCATGGCGCAGGCATTTGAGCGAGAATGCTCACAAAACCGGCGCGGGGCCTGAAGTTGTCGAGGCGGCGCTGGCCCGGATCGAGCCGGTCGCGGTCTTTTCACAAGCAGCGGAATGAGCACCCGCGACAAAAGGAACAGGCCCATGTTGTACAGAATTCGTCGTTTCGCTCTTGACAACCGCCCCACAAAGACCGAAATGGCCCGCCGTTCACCTATCGGAAATAAGAGTGTCTGAATTTGGTAACGTACACGGGGCCGCAGATCGTAGGCGGTGCCGCAACGTTGGTTTCCGTAGTGTGTGAATTGTTTTTCCTCC
>NZ_JCACHA010000613.1:0-16718 GCF_059503625.1 Skermanella sp. | reverse complement strand
TAATACCCCCAACGCCGAGATCTTCGACCAGAACAAGATGACCGCCGCCTCCAAGGAGCTGCCGCTCGGCTCGAAGGCGACGGTGACCAATGAGGAAACCGGCAAGTCGGTCGACGTCAAGATCAACGACCGGGGACCCTATGTCGACGGCCGGGTGCTCGATCTGTCGAAGGGCGCCGCCAAGAAGCTGGACATGATCGACGACGGCACGGCGCCCGTGACGATCGAGGTCGATCCCGACAAGCAGCCGACCGATAAGGTCCGCGAAAAGGTCGAGGATCTGGCCGACAAGAACGTCCCCGGCATGAAGAAAGAGACCGCCAAGGCGGAGTGATCGCTCACCTCGCCTTGACGGCTGTGGGCGGGATCAGAAGTTGACCTGATCGCCGCCCTTGAGCGCCAGGATCTCGCGGGCCTCGGCGGCCGTCGCGATCTCCAGGCCGAGGCCTTCCAGGATCGAGCGGGCGCGGCGGACCTGGGCGGCGTTGCTTTCCGCCAGCTTGCCGGGACCATCCCACAGGCTGTCCTCGAGGCCGACGCGGACGTTGGCGCCCATGGCGGCGGCCATCGCGGCGATCGGCATCTGGTTACGGCCGGCGCCCAGCACCGACCAGCGATAGTCGTCGCCGAACAGCCGGTCCGCCGTCCGCTTCATGTGCAGCACGTCTTCCGGATGCGGTCCTATGCCGCCGAGCAGGCCGAACACGGTCTGGACGAACAGCGGACCCTTGACCAGTCCGCGGTCCCGGAAGTGGGCGAGGTTGTAGAGGTGCGAGGTGTCGTAGCACTCGAACTCGAACCGGGTGCCGTTCTCGGAGCAGGTCTTCAGGACGTATTCGATGTCCGCGAAGGTGTTCTTGAACACGAGGTCGCGGCTGTTCTCCAGGTGCTGGCGCTCCCACTCGAACTTGAAGTCCTTGAAGCGGTTCAGCATCGGGTAAAGGCCGAAGTTCATCGAACCCATGTTGAGCGAGGCCACTTCCGGCTTCAGCTCGGCCGCCGGGCGAAGCCGCTCTTCCACCGTCATGTAGGGGGCGCCGCCGGTCGTCAGGTTGATGACGCAGTCGGTGCGCTGCTTGATCACCTTCAGGAACGGCTGGAAGGCTTCCGGCGTCTGATCCGGCTTGCCGGTCTCGGGATTGCGCGCATGCAGGTGGACGATGGCCGCTCCGGCTTCGGCGGCGCCGATGGCGGCGTCGGCAATCTGCTCCGGCGTCACCGGCAGGTGCGGCGACATGCTGGGCGTATGGATGGCGCCGGTCACGGCGCAGGTGATGATGACCTTGTTGGACTTCGCCATGGTGTTTCCTCCGGTTTCCCTGAACTCTAGATAATCAAAGCGTCTCGACGTTGGCGCAGACGCTGAGCGACTGGCCGGAGACATTGCGGCCGGCCGGCGATGCCAGGAACAGCACCATGGCCGCGACGTCGTCGGCGCTGACCATCCGGCGCAGCGAGGTCTTGGCCAGGTATTCCTTCTCCATCTCGGCATAGCTGACGCCGACCTGATCCGCGCGGGCACCAATGACCTTCTCGATCCGGGGACCGGCGACGATGCCGGGCAGGACGGCGTTGACCGAGATGCCGGACGGCCCCAGCTCGCGCGCCAGACTCTCCGTCAGCCCGATCACACCCCACTTGGCGGCGGCATAGGGGGTGCGGAAGGCATAGCCGAGCCGGCCCGCCACCGACGACATGTTGACGATGGCGCCGGCGCCTTCCTTCTTCAGCATCGGAACCGCGCGGCGGGCGCACAGGAACATGCCGGTCAGGTCGATATCGATGCAGCGGCGCCAGTCGGCCGGCGAGATATCCTCGATTGCCGCCGTCGGGCCGGCGATGCCGGCGTTGTTGACCAGCACGTCTAGCCCGCCCAGCCCCGCCTGAACGTCGTCGAACAGGCGGTCCACCGCCGCGTCGTCCGATACGTCGGCGACCGTGGTGCCGATGCCTGGAATGGCCTCGCGGCAGGCGGCCAATGCGCCTTCGTCCACGTCGCAGACATGAACCCTGGCGCCGGCGCCGGCCAGCGTCCGCGCGATCGCGAAACCGATGCCGGAAGCGCCCGCCGTCACCAGCACCCGCTGCCCTGTGGCGTTGAAGTCAGCCATGTCGTTCCTCCCCCTTATGCTCTCAAAACTGTACCGTTCTGTCTTTTGATCATAAATCAAATATCACGCTGGAATGCAAGGCTCTTGAAGGCCTATACTGCGTTAAAGCACCGGCAAGAGGACGGCACCGCCATGGCACTCACCAACAGAAGCCTGCCCCTGCGCCCCGTCCCGAGGGAGACGGTGCAGGACCACGTCTACCGCCAATTGAAAGAGCTGATCCTGAACGGCGGCATCGAGCCGGGCCGCACGGTGACGATCCAGAGCCTGTCGGACGCCTTCGGCGTCAGCGCCATGCCGGTGCGCGAAGCCCTGCACCGGCTGGTCGCGGAAAAGGCGCTGACGGTGGTAGCCGGCCGCTCGGTCGGCATCCCGCCGCTCAGCATCGACCGGCTGGAAGACCTGACCCGCGCCCGGATCGAGATCGAGGGGGTCGCGACTGAGTGGGCGGCGCGGGTGATCCCAGCCGCCGATCTGGCGAAGCTGGACGACCTGATCGCGACGATGGAAGCAGCTCAGGCTGCGGGGGATGGGAAACTCTACGTCCCGGCCAACCGGGACTTCCACTTCACGGTCTACCGGGCGGCGGGGTCGGAGACGCTGCTGTCGATCATCGAATCGCTGTGGCTGCGCATCGGTCCGTATTTCGATCTGCTGAACGCTGCCGGGGGATTGCGCGCGTCGAACGCCGAGCATCGCCGGATTCGCGACGCGCTGGGGCGGGGCGATGGTCTGGAAGCGCGGACGGCGCTGAAGGCCGATATCGAGGGGGCGGCGAAGACGCTGAGGGCGTTGCTGCCGTGAGCGGGTTTGATACGACTGACTTATCTCACAGGCGGTAATTTGTGGCGTTTTTGCGTGTCATGCTGGCTTTTTCTTCTACCTTTCCATCATGCCCGGACTTGATCCGGGCACCTCCTTTCAGGAGCTGAGCGGATGACGTCAGGACTTCAGATTGAAGTCCTCCCGTAAGCCTTCGCTGGGAGGTACCCGGATCAAGTCCGGGTATGACGAAAATGGGCGAGAAACATCCTAAGTCAGCGCATATAAAATCAAGTCCGCGAATGCCGCCGCAACTGAAGCGCCTTCAGGCAGCGGTCTATCCATAGGGCGGTCAGCTTTTCCTGGACGCTGTTCTGCCGGAGCCGCTCGTTCAATCCGGTGAAATCCACCCGGTCGAGTTCCTGATCCTGATTGGAGCAGGAGAACACGACGGACTTCTCCCCCGTCTCCGGATCATGGTGCTCCTGGAGGCACTGGGCGCAGATCTCCTTCATCATGCACTGCATCGGGCTGTTGATCGACCCGATCGCGGCATGTCCCGGCTTCAGGTACGGCGACAGCACCCCATGCCGCGCCGACGCCACCGCCTGCATCATGCGGTCGGAGCCGATCGCGACGATGCGGTCGACGTCGCCGAGCGGGATTTCGACGGGTCCCAATTCCCCCGTCGCATAGGCCCGCATCGCTTCCACGATGTTGCCGGTGAACGTCCGGTCCTGGGGGCGTCCGGGCGTGAAGCCCGGCGCTTCGTCCGAGCACCAGACCACGACATCGGCGGCGGCTTCGATCCGCGACACCTTGTAGCGGTCGATCAGCTTCTTGTAGCCGGCGAAATAGACGACGCGGTTGCCGCGTTCCCGGCAGGCCTGCCCGATCGAGAACAGCACGGCATTGCCGAGTCCGCCGCCGGCAAGACAGACGGTTTCGCCTTCGGGGATCTCCGTCGGCGAGCCGGTCGGCCCCATCAGGATCACCGGATCGCCCGCCTTGAGCAGCGCGCAAAGGTCGGACGATCCGCCCATCTCCATCACGATCAGCGACAGAAGCCCCTGCGCCTTGTCGACCGAAGCGCCGGTCAGCGCCAAGCCTTCCATGGCAAGGGTCGTGCCGTCCACCTGATGGGCCAGCGTCTCGAAGTTCTGGAGCCGGTAGAACTGGCCAGGCTGGAACCGCGCCGCCGC
The DNA here is from genome assembly GCF_059503625.1 of Skermanella sp. Classification (NCBI taxonomy): domain Bacteria; kingdom Pseudomonadati; phylum Pseudomonadota; class Alphaproteobacteria; order Rhodospirillales; family Azospirillaceae; genus Skermanella; species Skermanella sp. The sequence continues at coordinate 12,643 of NZ_JCACHA010000613.1, read as the reverse complement.
GCGCGGCGCCTTCACGACAACCTCCACGATATCGGACGTCAGACGGACGACGTCGTGGACGATCGGCCGCATGTCGTGGTTGACCATGTCGATCACGGCGTCCGCCGGGACGACGGTCGGCCGCAGCCGCGCCAGGGAGCGCGACACCACCGGATAGCCCCGCTTCGCCCCGGCCATGGCCTTGACCACGTTGCCGGCGAAGGACGGGTGCAGGTCGCCGAAGAACGACACCATGCGCCCGTCCGGATGCCGGCTCATCAGCACATGGGCCGAGGCCGGCTTGCACGACCGCTCCGGTGTCGCAGGGTTGCCGTCCTCGTCGAGTGCCCGGAAATAGCGGCCGTCGAGTTCGGCCCAGTCCGGCTCCTCGCGCGCCAGCACGGTGTTCGGCTGGGTGCCGGCGGCGATCAGCACGCTGCGGGCGGGCAGCACGGCTTCGGTGCCCGCCACATCGACGCGAAGGCCGGAGGCGTGGCCGAAGCGGTCCACCTCCACCGCAATCGGCGTCGCAGTCTCCAGGAAGCGGATGCCCTCCGCCATGCCGTGGGCGACTTCCTCGTGGTTCAGGGTGTAGCTGGGCGAGTCGGCCAGCCGGCGGCGATAGGCGAGCGTCGCACCGCCCCAGCTATCCAGAAGCCGCTGAAGACGCGGCGCCCGAGCCTCCGCCCGCGCGAGGTCCCGCTCATGACGGAGCGCTCGGGCGTGGTCGATGAACTCGTCCGCCGTCAGTCGCTCCTCCTCGGTCAGGCCGCTCCGGATTGACGCCTCGCCGCGCTCCGATGCGAGCGTCTCGTAGCGGCGCAGGAACTTCTCGACCTGGACCGGGTAATAGGCCAGCGCCTCGGTCGCCGTGTCGATCGCGGTCAATCCGCCGCCGACGACAACTACGGGCAGCCGGATTTCCAGGTTGGCGACCGAGTCTTCCTTGGCGGCGCCGGTCAGTTGCAAGCCCATCAGGAAATCGGACGCCTGCCGGACGCCGCGCGCCAGCCCGTTCGTCATCGGGATCACGGTGGGCCGCCCGGCCCCCATGCACAGGGCGATGTGGTCGAAGCCGGCGTCGAAGGCGTCGTCGACGCTCAGCGTGCCGCCGAACCGGACGCCGCCGACCATGACGAAGCGGCGGCGCCGTTCCAGCAGCAGGCGGATCACCTTCAGGAAGTTCTTGTCCCAGCGGACCGTGATGCCGTACTCGGCGACTCCGCCGAAGCCGGCCATGATGCGGTCGTCCAGATGGTCCCACAGGTCCTTGATCTGGCGGATCGGACGGAAATGCACCCTGCGGCCCATCGGCAGCACGCCGGACAGGTCGGCGGGCAGCGGCTCGATCTTCAGGCCGTCGATGCCGACGACGGTGTGGCCGTCGTTCATCAGGTGGTGCGCCAGCGTGAAGCCCGCCGGTCCCAGCCCCGCCACCAGCACCTTGTAGCCGCTGTCGGGCCGCATCATGGGGCGGCGCAGGTCCAGCGGGTTCCAGCGGGTCAGCAGGCTGTAGACCTCGAACCCCCAGGGAAGCTCCAGCACGTCCTTGAGAGTCCGGGTTTCGACCTGCGGGATATCGACCGGCTCCTGCTTCTGGTAGATGCAGGCCTTCATGCAGTCGTTGCAGATGCGGTGGCCGGTCGCGGCGCACAGGGGATTGTCCACCACGATCAGGGCAAGGGCGCCGACCGGATGGCCCGCCGCCTTGATGCCGTTCGACTCGGAAATCTTTTCTTCCAGCGGGCAGCCCGTCAGCGTCACGCCGAACGGGCTTTTCAGGTATTCGCCGGTCCTGCGGTCGGTCAGCCCCCGCGAGCAACTGTCCTTGCCCTGGTGATGGCATTCGATGCAGTAGGTGGCCTCGTCGAGTGCGCCGATCAGGTCGGCGCCACAGTCGGTCAGGCCGAAGCCCTGGCGCTGGCGCCGGCGGGCCTCCGGCAGCCGCATCACGGTCAGGCCGGCTTCGTTCCCGACGGTTTCCACCGGCACCAGCCGGGCGGGATCGGTCTTCTCCGGGATCTGGAACAGCACGCCGTGGCCGTGCCGCTGCCGGCCCTCCTCCGTCCATAGCGCCCAGGCGGCGTAGCGGGCGGCAAGGTCCAGTTCGGCGGCATGGGCAGGACCATCGTCGAGCCAGTCCAGGACCCGGACCGCGAAGGCCAACTCGTCGAACTGGATGCCGAGATGCGCTTCGAGCGCCGAGGTCAGGGCCTTGCCGTCCAGGCCGGCCGCCTGTTCCGGCCGGAAGGACTTGGCGGCGCGGCGCTGGACGAACAGCCGCTTGGCGGCATAGAGCGGCGCCAAGGCCCGGTGGCGGGCGGCCAGTTGACGCAATTGCGCGCCGATGCCGAACAACTCGCCGATGAAGTCGTCGAGATGGGGCGCCAGAGCGGTCAGCAAACCGCTTTCGCCGCCTGGGCCGGAGACGGCATCCGGCTGCGCCCGCGCGTCCAGCAGGCGGCGAGCGATATCCCCGTCGGTTTCCCCCAGCCAGCCGGTGAAACGGCGGTCAAGCTTTTCCAACCCCGCGGCATCGTAGAGGTCGGTAAAAGCCAGGCCGAAGCCCAGGGTAAGGTCCGTCATGTCATGCCAGCCGGCGGAGGTGACGCGTAGCTTGCAGTTGTATCACGCCGCCGCACCCACGCCATGGGAAAGCCCCGAGGCGTGCTCAGCCGCGACCAGGGGACGCACCCGTATGCTCGGATCCCCCCGGCTGGCCGGAACTTCGAATCAGGATTTCAAAGGGTTCAGAAGCTTTTTTTCGGATCGCGGTTGAAGGCCAGTTGCTCCGGGGTCAATTGGAAACCGACCAGGATGCCGTAACCGGCGGCGGTGGCCCCCTTCGACAGCGGTATCTTCTGCACCAGTTCCTCGGCCGTGGTGCCCTTGCCGACATTGGGAGAGAAAGCGATCGTCGTGTCGAACTGCTGCTTGCCGATGATCCGCCCGGCGGGGTCGGTGATGGCGACAAAATATTGGTACGCCCCCTGGGCATCCCTGGCGGCAGGCCCCCGCTCCGCTCCCAGCAGGAGGTTCAGGTTGACGGTGACGCCCGCGTCGTCGAACTCGCATCCGCCATCGTATTGCAGCACGGCGGCACGCGATACCACGTCGGTCATATCGCGGGCGCCGCCGCCGCGAAACTGCGTCACTTCGCGGGTTTCGTCGGGGATGCTGACCTTGGGACAGGCCAGCGCCGGGGCGGTATCCGCAGCGGCCTGCGCCTCCGGTCCCTTGCCGCCGTTGCCCGAGCAGGCCGCCATCAAGGGCAGTACGCCTATCAGACCGGCGGCAACCAGCAATGCGCCTCGGGCTTTCCTGACAGGCGTTCCTATATTACGGTCGGTTCTGAAAAACATCGCCACTGTGATGACTCGCTTGTAGGTTTGTGCAGTTGTAAGTTTTTGCAGTGCGACTTTAGAGCAAGGCATCGGGGCGGCACAAGCCGGCCTCACCATCCAACCCATAACGGGTATCAGTGCAAGGTTGAACTATGTCCAAACGGCCTCTGACAATCCTGCTGGCCAGCCCCCGTGGCTTCTGTGCCGGGGTGGACCGCGCGATCCAGATCGTCGAAGTCGCCCTGGAGAAGTACGGCGCCCCCGTCTATGTCCGCCACGAGATCGTCCATAACCGCTTCGTGGTCGAAGGGCTGGAAGCCAAGGGCGCCGTCTTCGTCGATGAACTGGACGAGATCCCGGACAACGTGCCGGTGGTCTTCTCCGCCCATGGCGTGCCCAAGGCGGTCCCGGCGGAGGCCGAACGGCGCAAGATGTTCTATCTCGATGCGACATGCCCGCTGGTCAGCAAGGTCCATGTCGAGGCCGAACGCCACTTCGAGCAGGGCCGTCAGGTCGTCCTGATCGGCCATGCCGGCCATCCCGAAGTCGTCGGCACCATGGGGCAGCTGCCGGAAGGCAGCGTCGTCCTGGTCGAGAACGTCGCCGATGTCGAAAGGATCGAGGTGCAGGACCCGGGCAACCTCGCCTATGTGACCCAGACGACCCTGTCGCTGGACGACACCGCCGCTATCGTCACGGCGCTGCGCGCCCGGTTCCCCTCCATCTCGGTGCCGCGCAAGGAAGACATCTGCTACGCGACCACCAACCGCCAGCATGCGGTCAAGGCGATAGCGCCGCGCGCCCAGATGGTGCTCGTCGTGGGGGCGCCCAACTCGTCCAACTCCATGCGGCTGGTCGAGGTCGCACGTAATCACGGCTGCGAACGCGCCATGCTGGTCCAGCGCGCTACCGACATCGATTGGACGGAACTCGAGAACGTCAAGGTCCTGGGCGTCACCGCCGGAGCATCGGCCCCGGACATCCTGATCCAGGAAGTGCTTCAGGGCGCCAAGGACCGATTCGACGTGACGATCGAGGAAGTCACCCTGACGCGCGAGGACGTCGTCTTCAAGCTGCCGCGCGTCCTGACGACGACGACGGCAGCGGCCGAGTAGTCAGCCGGCCGTTCGAGCGGCGTCTCAGCGCACCAGGACGTAGACGAGGACGAGGAGAAGCAGGAGGCCGCCGAAGACGACGGCCATCCGCGTCCTCGATTCTCCCCCTGCGGCCCCATGTCCCGACGCGCCATGCTCCTGAACCTCGGTCATGACCGGCGACCGGGCTTGCCGCTCCCCGCTTGCGGGCGGGGATGCGGACCGGAGCGGCACGACCCGGTCCTTGCCCTCCTCGGGCGGTTCCGGCAACCGGAAGTCGGACACGTCCTCGACAGGAAGAGGGCGCGCGCGCGTCAACTCCTCGTCCACCTCGACCGACACGCCTGCCCGCTCAAGACGGTCCAGCGTTTCCGCCAGTTCGGTCTGGCTCATGTCGTCGACCGGCAACTCTGCGCTGACCTGATCGAGGGTGACGAAACCCCGCTCGCGGCCCAAATCCACAAGGCGGCGGAAAGCGGCTTCTTCGGTTGCCATGGCGCACTCGTCTCCTTCGGCCGGACGGGTTGATCCTCCTGGAACAGGCAGGACCCGAGATATGTCGCAGCGGGGCCTACAAGACCTTCCTGTACTGAATGAACCCTGAGTTTTCGGCCACGCTGTCGTAGAGAATTCTCGCCTGTGCGTTGCTCTCCTGCGTCAGCCAATACACCCGCGAGCAGTTGGCCGACCGCGCCTCCCGTTCGACGTGGCCGATCAGGGACCGCCCGAGTCCCTGCCCCCGCGCTTCGGAATCCACCAGCAGGTCCTGCAGGTAACAGTAGTCGCCGACCGTCCAGCAGGAGCGATGATAGATCCAATGGACGAAGCCCAGCGCCCGGTCGCCCTGCAGGGCGAGAGCGCCCCACACCGGCTCCCGGCCATCGAGCAGCCGCCGCCATGTCATCTGGGTCGTCTCATCCGGAATATCGGCGTTGTAGAAACGCTGATATTCCCGCCACAAGGGCAGCCAGCGCCGGTAATCGTCCGGCTCCAATCGGCGGATGACGGGCTGGCTCCCGGAAACTTTCGTCTGGAGCGGGTCGGTCATCATGCTTCCTCAGGTTATGCATAATCGAAAGACCTTAGCACCGCCAACTTCGCCGCCATACCCGAGTTTCCTGCTGCATGCCACAGGCCGACCGGCACGAATTCCTTGAGCCGGAGGCCTGTAGGCGGGCATGCTTGACCCTGGAACCGAAAAGGGCTAGTTGCCGCACCGCCATGGCCGTCTATACCGAAGTCTCCGACGAAGACCTGAACACCTTCATCGCCCAGTACGCGCTGGGCGGCGTCCTGTCCTGCAAAGGCATCGCGGAGGGGGTGGAGAATTCCAACTACCTGCTGGTGACGGAGACGGGGCCGTATATCCTGACGCTCTACGAGAAGCGGACGCGGCGCGACGACCTGCCGTTCTTTCTGGGCCTGATGGAGCATCTGGCGGAAAAGGGCGTCGGCTGCCCGGTCCCCCTGCACGGCAACGACGGTATCGCCCTGCGGGAGCTATGCGGACGGCCCGCGGTCCTGGTGACCTTCCTCAACGGCATGTGGCCCCGGCGGATCGATCCTTACCACTGCGCCGCCCTCGGCGAAGCCATGGGCACCATGCACAAGGCCGGGGCCGATTTCGCCATGAAGCGGCCCAACGACCTGTCGGTTTCCGGGTGGCGGCCGCTGTTCGACGCCTGCTCCGCCCGCGCGCACGAGGTCCGGCCCGGGCTGGCCGAAGCGCTGGAGCGGGAGCTGGATACGCTGGAGGCACGGTGGCCCGCCGAGGGGACGCTGCCCATGGGCGTGATCCACGCCGACCTGTTCCCCGACAACGTCTTCTTCCGGGGCCGGACCCTGTCGGGGCTGATCGATTTCTACTTCGCCTGCACCGACGTGCTGGTCTACGATCTTGCGATCTGCCTCAACGCGTGGTGCTTCGAGCCGGACGGGTCCTTCAACGCGACCAAGGCGCGGCTGATGCTGTCGAGCTACCGCAAGGTCCGGCCGCTTTCGGACGAGGAGCTTGCGGCCCTGCCGCTGCTGGCGCGCGGCAGCGCCCTGCGCTTCCTGCTGACCCGCCTGTACGACCTGCTCAACCATCCGCCCGGCGCCTTCGTCAAGCCGAAGAACCCGCTGGAATACTGGAACAAGCTGCGCTTCCATCAACAGGTCAGCGGCCTCGGCGCCTACGGGCTGGAGTGAATCCATGAGCGACGCGACAGCGGCGGCGGAACCGGGGACGGGCGGCGAAAAGACCGTCACCGTCGTGGACATCTATACGGACGGCGCCTGTAGCGGGAATCCGGGTCCGGGCGGCTGGGGCGCCATCCTGCGCTATGGGGCGGTCGAGAAGGAGTTGTGCGGCGGGGAGCCGGGCACCACCAACAACCGCATGGAACTGATGGCCGCGATCCAGGCGCTGGAAGCGCTGAAGCGCCCGGTCAAGGTCCGCCTTCACACCGACAGCCAATACGTGAAGGACGGCATCACTAAGTGGATTCACGGCTGGAAGGCGCGCGGCTGGCAGACCGCCGACAAGAAGCCGGTCAAGAACGCCGAGCTGTGGAAGCGGCTGGACGCCGCCAAGAAACCCCACGACATCGAGTTCCACTGGGTTCGCGGCCATGCCGGCCACCCGGAGAACGAGCGCGCCGACGAGTTGGCGCGCAAGGGCCTGAAGGAAGCTCGGCAGCGGGGCTGATCCGGCGCCGGGCTTCCCGCTCCCCATAAGGATTCCTCAGAACTCGATGTTGAGTGTCGCCAGGGCGACGTAGCCATCGCCGACTTCGGGATCGTCGTCGTCGAAGAAGATCACTTCCGGACCGAACTTGAGGCCCTGGGCGATCTCGTACTCGGCGCCGACGGCGTAGATGTGGATGTCGCGGCCAGTTATGTCGACTTTCTGGTACTGGGCGGCGACGCCCCAGTCGTCCGCTTCATATGCGACGCCGACGTTCCACGACTTGGTGCCGGGCTCCTCCGTCTCGATCTCGCTGTCGCCGTTGTCGTTATAGGCGCCGCCCAGTTTGAAGCCCTGCCAGCCGATCTGGGTGCCGACGCCCCAGGCGTCGAAGTCCTGGGCGGTCGAGCCGTCCTTGGCGGTGCCGTGGACATAGGCGCCGGCGATGGTCAGCGAGAAGTCGCCGATCTCGCGCGTGTAGTTGATGCCGGCCTCGACCAGATCGCGGTAGAGGTTCTCGTCGGCATCAGGATCGACCGCCTTGAAGGCGACGACGCTCTGGGCCTCGTCGTCGGACTGCGGGGTGTAGGATACACCGGCCTGAAGACCCCCGAGGACCGGCGACAGATAGGTGACTTTGGTCGCATCCGACGTGTCGGTGGGTGACAGCAGGTCGTCGGTATCGATCCCCGGCCCGGCGAAGTCGAACCAGTCCTCGTCGATCTGGCCGTTGCCGACGACCGGCGCATAGACGAACAACTCATCCCCGGCGCCGTCGTCGTCGCCCAACTTGATCCGGCCCCAGGCCCCGCCGACATAGACCGACGCCTCGTCCGTGACGATACCGCCGCCGCTGGACTCGTTCTCCAATTCGATCTTCGCGCCATAGAGCAGGCCGTTGTCGGCCTTGCCGTCGGCGCGGATGTGGATCTCGGTCTCGTTCTGGAACTCGCGGCTGGTGGCTCCCGGCGTGTCGCTGTCATACGTAGCGGCCCGAAACGTCGTGAAGCCGCCCAAAGTGACGGTAAGCTGCGCCTGCGCCCCGTAAACCGGCACCGCCACGGCGGCGCCGGCAAGCAAAGCCATCCGTAAAGCCTTTGATCCCGACAACATCCAACTGCTCCAAATGCGAAAGTACGTGCTGGATCGCAGTTTTAGAGAGTTGTCAAATGTTGACCAGAAGGGCAAAAGTCTAACGGTCGTTCCAGATCTTGGTGTGCCATATCAGTGACACGATTTTTATTACATTTTGAATTTTATCTATTTAGTAGCCGAGCCTGCGCGGCAGCCATAGGACGAGATCTGGTATCGCCATCACCAGCAGCAAGGCTGCCGTCATGGCGGCGACGAACCACAGCACCCAGCGCACCGTGGATTCCATGGAAACCTTGGCGACCGCCCCGGTCACCATCAGGTTGACGGCCAAAGGCGGGGTGAACTGGCCGATCGCGAGGTTCATGGTCATCATGACGCCGAACCACACCGGGTCCCACTGGAACGCCCGCATCAGCGGCACCAGCAGCGGCAGCATGATCAGGTAGATCGACACCGCATCCAGGAACATGCCGGCGACCAGCAGCATCAGGTTGACCAGCAGCAGCACCGACCACGGCGACACGTTCAGCCCGAGGATGCCGTGGGCGAGCGCGTCGAACGCCCCCAGCGTGCTCCCCGCATAGCCGAAGACGCTCGCCAGCCCGATGATCAGCAGGACCACGGCTGATATCTCTGCCGATTCCGCCAGCACGTCGTAGAGATCGCGGAAGCCCATGGTGCGGTAGATCACCATCCCGACGAGGGCGCCATAGGCCACCGCGACGACAGCCGCCTCGGTCGGGGTGAAGGCGCCGCTCCGCATGCCGCCCAGGATGATGACGGGAGCCAGCAGCCCCCAGATCGCTCCCTTGAACGCCTGCCAGACGGGAGGACGCACGATCTGGTCGTCGAGGCCGAAGCCGTGACGGCGGCTCAGCCACACGGCGGGAATGATCAGCGAAACGCCGGCCAGGATGCCGGGGATGACGCCGCCGGCGAACAGCGCCGGGACGGAGGCTTCCGGCACCAGCACGCTGTAGACGATGAAGCCGACCGACGGCGGGATCAGGATCGCGGTGGCTCCCGCCGCCGCGATGACCGAGGCGGAGAAAGCCGGCGGGTAGCCCGCCCGCGTCATGGCCGGCAGCATCACCGTGGCGACCGCCGCCGCGTCCGCCGGGCCTGAGCCGGAGATTCCGCCCATCACCATGGCGACCAGGATCGCGACGACGCCCAAGCTGCCGCGCCACGTCCCGACCAGCGCGCTCGCCAGATGGACGAGGCGGGCCGCGACCCCCGCCCGCTCGAAGATCACGCCGGCCAGGATGAACACGGGAATCGCCAGCAGCGGGTATTTGGCGATGCCGGTATAGAAGCCGGTCGGCACCGACATGATGCCGAGATCGTAGACCCAGATCGCGGCGGTGCCGGCCAGTCCCAGCGCCACCGCGATCGGAGTGCCGGCCATCATCAGGACAACAAAGATGCCCAGAAGCGTAAGTGCGCCCAAACCGGTCATGACCGCAGGCCCCGCACGATCATGAACGCCGCCCGCAAAGCGATCAGGGCCGCCAGGATGGGCAGCCAGATATTGTAGATCCACTGCGGCCAGCCCATTCCGGGCGAGGTCTCCTCGAACCGGTAGACGTCCCAGGCCAGTTCGCCACCCAGCCAGACCAGCAGCAGGAACATGACCAGCGTAGCGGTCTCCGCGATCACCTCGGCGAACCGCTTCAGCGGGAGCGGCAGCCGGTCGATCAGGATGGTGATCGCGATGTGCCGCCGCCGCGCCACGGCGGTGGCCGAACCGAGCAGGGCCAGCACCACCATCAGCGCCACGGAGATTTCCTCCGTGGCGGCGAAGCTGTAGTTGGTGAAGTAGCGCACCACCACGTTGGCGAGCGTGATCAGGCAGATCACGCCCAGCACCACGGCCGCCAATGCGCGTTCGACCTCCCCCGCTTCACGCGGGGCCGGCTGTCTTGACGATTCGGACACTGCTGTCTGTTCCCTGGAACTGCTTATGCTGTCAGCGTTTGGCGATGGCGGCTTCGGCCTTGTTGACGAGATCCTCGCCGACAGTCTTCTTCCACTTGGCGTAGACGTCCTTGGTCGCCTCCTGGAACGGCTGCTTCTCGGCTTCCGTCAGGGTCACGACATCGACTCCGTTCGCCTTGATCTGGTCGATCAGGCTGCTGTCCTGGGCCGTCAGACCCTTACGTGCCATCGCGATCTCCTCGACGGCGGCCTGTTCCGCCGCTTCGCGGACGGCGGCCCTGTCAGCCTCGCTCCAGCTTTCCCAGACCTTGGAGTTCACCACGAAGATCAGCGGGTCGGCGACGTAGCCCCACAGCGTCAGGTGCGTCTGGCTGACGGTATGCAGCTTGGCGGCGGCGAAGATGCCAAGCGGGTTTTCCTGCCCGTCGACCGCCTTGGTCGCCATGGCCGGCTGCGCGTCGGCCCAGCTCATCTGGGCGGGGTTGCCGCCCAGCGCGGTCATGGTATCGACGAACAGGGGGCTGCCGACGACCCGGATCTTCAGCCCCTTCAGGTCGGCCGGGGTCCTGATCGCGTGCTTGGAGTTGGAGATCTCGCGGAAGCCGTTCTCGCCCCAGGCCAGCGGCACGACATCCTTGGTGCCGAGCAGCTTGAACAGGTCCTTGCCGACTTCGCCCTTGGTCAGCGCGTCGATCGCCTTGTGGTCCGGCATCAGGAAGGGCAGAGCGAACAGGTTCAGCTCCTTCACCTGCGGCGACCAGTTGATGGTCGAGCCGACGGCGAAGTCGATGCTGCCCTGACGCAGGGCCGTGAACTCCTTGGTCTGGTCGCCGCCGACCAATGCTGCACCCGGATACATTTTGACGTTGATTCGCCCGTCCGTCTTTTCCCGGACCAGTTCGGCCCAGCGCTTGCCGCCGAATCCCCAGGGGAAGGCCTCTCCCACGACGGTCGAGAGCTTGTATTCCGCCTTGTAATCGGCGGCCAGGGCCGGAACGGCGGAAGTGACCGCGGCCACCGCCGCAATCAAAAGGGCGAAGGCGCCTGTCCGGGCGAGCCTGCTGGCCGCGCCGGCCTGGGAATGACGCATAGTTTCCTCCAGTGAATGCTTCTGATTGTTGCCCCAACGTATCACGCCGGAACTTCCTGTCCAGCCGTGCGAAAAAGATGCGGCACCGATGGGGTATTCCTTGATATGAAAGGAAGGGGTAGTTGGCAAGGAGATGGGAATGTCCTTCCGGGGGCAACGGTTCGCGGTCTTGAGTCTGGTAATCGGATTGTCGATGGCGGTGCCTCTGGGCGCCATGCCGGCGCATGCCGCCGATGCGACGTCCGCCGACGTGCAATGGGCACAGACGATCCTGAAGTCCAAGGGCCTCTACAGCGGCCGGGCGAACGGAGATCTCAACGAGCTGACGCGCGACGCCCTGCGCGCCTATCAGAAATCGGCCGGCCTCAAGCAGACCGGCCAGCTCGACGCCGCCACCTCGGGGCACATGCTGGCGGCACGCCAGACCACCGCCCAGCCCACCATGGGCAACCTTGCGGGACCGGGCGGCAAGCCGCAGCCCAGCCAGATCAACCGCAACGTCGAGCCGCCCAAGCCTCTGGCATCGCCGACCACCCGAGTCGAGGCTCACGGGTCCGAGTCGGGCGTCCAGGCACTCGGCGTCATCGGACATTCGGCCGGCCCGTCGGCCAGCGAAGGACCGCGCGAGCGCTCGGCAGCCCCGCCCGCCGCGCGGTCGGAAGCGGCTCCCGCACCCCGGCCTTCGGCCTCTCGAGGTCCCGCTCCCGGAGAGCCGGTCCCGCAGGCTGCTCCCCGGACCCGAGTCGATTCCGTCGGTCAGGCCGCACCCGAAGGGATGCGCGAAGCTCCCGACCCGGCGGAAACCGGCCTTACCGCCCCGGCCTGGGTGCGTTCGGCTGTCATCGCCGTGCTGGCCGGAGCTTTCGGCTTCGCCGGCTTCACCTTCTGGCGCAGCGGCCGGCGGCCGTCCCGCTCCCGCACCGCCGCGTCGCGCGCGGATATGACGGAGACCCGGCGCGAGCCGAGCTTCGACGGCGGAAGGAATACGGGCACGGGAGCCCCCGTGCTGCGCGCCACCCGTCCGTCATGAAATCTTAAAAAGGGCTTGCCCGAGACATAATGTTGCAGCCTTTTATTTCACTATAACTTACCTCTCAAAGAAGATTACCTTCCCGGCGCTTCGTTCCAAGCACCGGGAAGTCTTAGTTACATGGATATTCTATCAGGCCTGATCGCCGGCCTGCCCGGCGTGGCGCAGGTCATGCTGATGCTGAGCCTTGTCGCCGTGCTCGGTCTGGCATTGGGGGAGTTGCGGTTCGGCGGTATCGGCCTTGGCATCGCCGGCGTGCTGTTCGCCGGGATCGGGGTCGGCCACATCGCCAAGCTGGCGGGGATCTCGCTGGATGCCGCCATGCTCGACTTCGTCCGGGAGTTCGGACTGATCCTGTTCGTCTACAGCATCGGCATCCAGGTCGGTCCCGGCTTCTTCTCCGCC
>NZ_JCACHA010000612.1:2781-16822 GCF_059503625.1 Skermanella sp. | reverse complement strand
CACCGGCACGCCGGCGGCGTGGGTCGCGGCGAAGGCCGCCGCCGCATTCTGCCAGTTATGGCTGCCGGGCAGGGAGGGAATCGTGTTCAGGTCGATGACGGGATCGGTCCCGCCGTCGTACAGCTTGCCGTCCAGCACGTAGACGCCCTTGGTCTCACGCTCGGCGGAGACGGGCACGACCGCGCTTTCCAGCGCCGATTCAAGCTCGTCGTAGACCTTGCGGCAGTGCTCGTCGTCGACGCCGATAACGGCGGTGTGGGAGCGCTTCGGGTGCTGGAAGATACGGCGCTTGGCGGCGACATAGCCGTCCATGCCGCCGTGCCGGGCCAGATGGTCGGGCGTCACGTTCAGCAGCACGGCGACGTTGAAGGAAACCGAGGGCACCAGTTCGAGCTGATAGGACGACATCTCCAGCACGTAGACGCCGCCTTCGCCCAAGGAATCAAAGGTCAGGACGGGCGTGCCGAGATTGCCGCCGACCTGCACCGGGCGGCCCGTCAGGCTCAGGATATGGCCGATCAGCGCCGTCGTGGTCGATTTGCCGTTGGTGCCGGTGATGCCGATATAGGCTGCCTTCGGCTGCGCCCCGTAGAGCAGCTCGATATCGCCGATGATCGGGATACCGGCTGCCTTCGCCCGCGCCGCGACGGCGTTGGGCTTGGGATATGTGTGCGGGATGCCGGGCGACAGCAGCAGCGCTTCGATGCCGGTCAGATCAGCCGTGTTCAGGTCGGTCAGCGGGATGCCGGCGGCGGTCGCGGCGGCGCGGCCGGCTTCGCCGTCGTCCCAGGCCAGGATATCGATTCCGGCTGAAGTCAGCGCCCTGGCCGTGGCGAGGCCCGACTTGGCGAGCCCCATGACGGCGTAGCGTTTTCCCTTGAGGTGGCGCAGATCGATCATGGCGTCACCGCAGCTTCAGGGTGGACAGGCCGACCAGCGCCAGCACAACGGCGATGATCCAGAAGCGGATCACCACGGTCGGTTCGGCCCAGCCCTTCTTTTCGAAGTGATGGTGCAACGGGGCCATGCGGAACACCCGCTTGCCGGTCAGCTTGTACGAGGCGACCTGCACGATGACCGACACCGTTTCCAGCACGAACAACCCGCCGATGATCGCCAGCACCAGTTCGTGCTTGGTGATGACGCTGATGGCGCCCAGCGCCCCGCCGATCGACAGCGAGCCGGTATCGCCCATGAAGACCATGGCGGGGGGAGCGTTGAACCACAGGAAGCCGAGGCCGGCGCCGACCATGGCGCCGCAGAAGACGGCCAGCTCGCCGGTGCCGGGAACGTGGTGGATCTGGAGGTAGCTGGCGAAGACGGTGTTGCCGACCAGATAGGCGATCAGACCGAAGCAGCTTGCCGCGATCATGACGGGCACGATGGCGAGACCGTCCAGCCCGTCGGTCAGGTTGACCGCGTTGCTGGCGCCGACCATGACGAAAACAGCCATCGGCACGAAGAACCAGCCGAGATCGATCAGCAAGTCCTTCATGAAGGGGACCGCAAGGCCGGTCGTGCCGGGATCGCGGGCGAAGGCCATGATCACCAGGGCGGCCGCGGCGCCGATGCCGATCTGCCCGGCCAGCTTGCCCTTGCCGGGCAGGCCCTTGGTGTTGCGCTTGGTCAGCTTGAGGAAGTCGTCGCCGAAGCCGATCGCGCCGAAGCCGATGGTGACCAGCACCACGACCCAGACGTAGATGTTGGTCAGGTCCGCCCATAGCAGGGTGCTAATGACGACCGCGATCAGGATCATCAGGCCGCCCATAGTGGGCGTGCCCTTCTTCTTCTGATGGGTTTCCGGTCCGTCGCTGCGGATCGGCTGGCCCTCGCCCTGCTTGGACTTCAGCCAGCGGATCAGGGTCGGGAAGAACACGAAGCTGATGACCGACGCGGTCAGGATAGCCCCGCCGGTCCGGAACGTGATGTACCGGAATAAATTGAAGATGATAAAATCATCTGCCAAAGGGAACAGCAGGTGATAGAGCATCTGATAATCGCCTCAACCCTGCTGGACGGCGCGAGCCGTCTTGCCGTTAGTGTCGTTCAAAGCCGAATTTTCGGCCGGAGCATCGGAATCGCCGAGAGCAGACAGCGCGTCGACGATCAGCGCCATCCTGCTGCCGAGCGATCCCTTGACCATGACGCAGTCGCCGCCACGCAGCGCCTGCGCGATCTTGGGCGCGAGTGCGGCACTGTTCTCCGCCCAGGCGCCTTGCATGGCCGTGGGCAGCTTGTCGAACAGCCGCTTCATGTCGGGGCCGCAGCAGAAGACGAGGTCTACGCCGTTGGCCCGGAGCGGTTCCGCCAGGGCCGCATGCAGCAGCGGCGACTTCTCGCCCATCTCCAGCATGTCGCCGAGCACCGCGACGCGGCGGCCGCCGGCGGACGGCTCACTGGCTTTCAGCACCTGGAAGCTCGCTTCCATGGAAACCGGGCTGGCGTTGTAGCTCTCGTCGATGATGGTCAGCCAGCCGCCGCCGAGCCTGACCCGCTTCCGCACGCCCCGGCCCTTGATCGGCTTGACCCTCGCCAGCGCCTGCGCCGCAGTCGCGACATCGCCGCCGAGCGCCTGGACCGCCAGCAGGACGCCCAGGCTGTTCATGACATGGTGACGGCCGGGCAGGCTGACGCCGTACTGGATCGGCTCGCCCCTGATGACGGCGGTGACGGCGCTGCACGTCGCATGGGCCGAGCACTCGGTCAGCCGGGCGGCGGCGTCTTCCGCCGTGCCGAAGCCGAGGATGCGCGACAGGCCCTTGGTCCGCGCTGCGGCGACCAGCCGTGCGTAGTGCGGGTTGTCGCGGTTGAGCACCACGGTCCCGTTGGGCGACATGCCTTCGAAGATCTCGGCCTTGGCGTCGGCGATGGCTTCGACCGAGCTGAAGAACTCGAGGTGGACCGCTTCGATCGTCGTGATGACCGCGACGTCGGGCTGGACCTGACGCGACAGCGGGCCGATCTCCCCGGCATGGTTCATGCCGAGTTCGAACACGGCATAGACGCTGTCCGCGGGCATCCGGGCGAGACTGAGCGGGACGCCCCAATGGTTGTTGAGGCTGCCCGCCGTGGCGAAGGTCGGCGCCAGCGCGCCGAGGCAGACCGCCAGTGCTTCCTTGGTGCTGGTCTTGCCGACCGACCCCGTGACGGCGACGATCCTGGCCTTGGCGCGGAGACGCGCCACCGAGCCGAGATCCTGGAGGGCGGCGAAAGTGTCTTCGACCAGCAGGACGGGAGCATCCGCCGGCAGGTCTTCCGGCCGGTGCGACACCAGCACCGCCGAGGCTCCCGCCGCCAAGGCCTTCGCGGCATAGGCATGGCCGTCGAAGTTCGGGCCGGCCAGGGCGATGAAGAGGTCGCCGGGCTTGACCGTGCGGCTGTCGATCGAGACGCCCGTCGCGTTCCAGTCCGCCCCATGGAGCGTGCCGTTGACAGCCGCCGCGGCATCGCCGGCCGTCCAGAGCACCGGCGCGGAGGAAGAGGTGGTTCCGGTCATCAGGCCAGGACCTCCCGCACGGCGGCGCGGGCGGTCTCCGCGTCGTCGAACGGCCGGACCTCCGTCCCGATGGTCTGACCCTGCTCATGGCCCTTGCCGGCGATCACCAGCACGTCGCCCTCGCCCAAGTCGCGGACGGCGGCGCGGATCGCCTCGGCGCGGTCGCCGATCTCCTCCGCGCCGGGGCAGCCGGCCAGGACTTCCTGCCGGATCGCCGAAGCGGTTTCGGTGCGCGGGTTGTCGTCGGTGACGATGGCGCGGTCGGCAAGGCGGGCCGCCAGCTCGCCCATCACCGGACGCTTGCCGCGGTCGCGGTCGCCGCCGCAGCCGAACACCACCACCAGCTTCCGGTCCGCATGGGGGCGAAGCGCCCGCAGCACCGTTTCCAGTGCGTCGGGGGTATGGGCGTAATCGACGTAGACCGGAGCGCCGGAGGGATGGTGGGCGACCAGCTCCAGCCGGCCATGGACGCCGCCGAGCTTTTCGAGCGCCGCCGTGGCCTCGCCGGCATCCTCGCCGGACCCGATCACCAAGCCCAGCGCGCAGAGCGCGTTCATGCATTGGAAGCGGCCCGCCAGCGGCAGGTCGATGTCGTGGACCCGCCCAAACACTTCCAGCTTCAGGCGCTGGCCGTGGGGCAGGGGCAGCAGATCAGCCAAGACAATTTCCTTCGCCTGGGCGCCATAGCCGATCAGGCGATGACCACGCCGGGCGCACAGCTCTGACAGATGGGTGAATTCGGGGGTGTCGGCGTTGAGGACCGCGGCGCCGCCCTGGGGCAGCACGCGGTCGAACAGCATCGCCTTGGCCGCGAGATACGCCTGCATACTGCCGTGGTAATCCAGGTGGTCACGTGACAAATTTGTGAAACCGGCGGCGGCGATCCTCACGCCGTCCAGCCGGAACTGGTCCAGCCCATGGCTCGACGCTTCCATCGCCAGGTGGTCGATCCCGGCATCCGCCAATTCCGCCAGCGCCCGGTGCAGCGACACGGTGTCGGGTGTGGTCAGGGATCCGTAGCGGTCCATCCCCGGCGCCGTGATGCCGAGCGTGCCGAGGCTGCCCGCCTTGCGGCCCAGAAGCGCCCAGAGCTGCCGTGCGAACTGCACCGTCGAGGTCTTGCCGTTGGTGCCGGTGACGGCGGCCACCGTGGCCGGCTGCCTGCCGAAGAAGCGGGCGGCGATCCGCGCCAGCCGCAGCCGGGGGTTCTCGTCCTCGATTACGGCGATGCCATCGGGGATGCCGCCGCCAGCCGCCGTGCCGACGGGTGCCAGCACCGCGACGGCGCCGCGCCTGACGGCTTCGGCGACGAAGGCCCTTCCATCCGCCTTGGTGCCCGGCAGCGCCGCGAACAGCCAGCCGGGCTCGACCGCGCGTGAATCGCTCGTCAGGCCCGCGATCATGGGATCGCGGGCCTGGATCGGCGCGGCAGATGACGGGGTGGAGGAGACGAGGTCAGTAAGACGCAAGGGTGCTTCCCCTGGGGTTCAAATGGATTTCGGTGGCGTTCCGGATCTCCGGCAGGTTCTCGTCGACCGGGTTGATGCCCATCAGCGGTCCGACCTGCCTGATGATCCTGCCGGCCAGCGGCGCCGCGACCCAGCCGCCGGTGGCATAGCCGAAGGTGCGCTTGTTGCCCTTGGGCTCGTCGATCATCGCCAGCACCAGATAGCGCGGGTCGTTGATCGGGAAGCCGCCGACGAAGGACGACAGGAGAGCTTTCTTCGCGTAGCCATGACCACTCGTCTTTTCCGCCGTCCCGGTCTTGCCGCCGACCACGTAGCCCGGTGCGGCTGCCCCGGTCGCCGTGCCCTGGGTTACCACCAGACGCATCAGCCGGCGGATCTGGTCCGAAGTTTGTGGCGAAATTACGCGCACGCCGGGAATTTCGGCGCCCGGCGCCCGCTTGAGCAGAGTGGCCGGATGCAGGATGCCGCCGTTCATGGCCGCTCCGGCGGCCGACGCCATCTGGACGGGGCTGACCGAAAGCCCGTGACCGAACGCGATTGTCATCGTGCTGGCGTCGCGCCAGGGATGCGGCACCATTGGAGCGCCTACTTCCGGGATCTCCACCGGCGAGCGCTTCAGCAGGCCGAACTTGTCCATCAGCGCCCGCTGGGCGGGGGTGCCGACCTCCATCGCCATCCGGACCGAGCCGATATTGGACGAATACATGAAGATCTCGGGCACGGTCAGCCAGCGGTTCTTGCCGTGGTAGTCGCTGATCGAGAAGCGTCCGACGCGGATCGACTTGGTCGCGTCGAAGCTGTCGCCCATGTGGATCTTGCCGGAGTCCAGCGCCAGCGCCGAATTGAAGATCTTGAAGGTCGAGCCCATCTCGTACACGCCGAGCGTGTTGCGGTTGAAACGGGCATTCTCGTCGTTCGTCGGCGCATGCGGATCGAAGTCCGGCAGCGACACCATCGCCAGCACCTCGCCTGTCTTGACGTCCATGATCATGCCGGCGCCGCCGAGCGCCTGGAACTCGTCGACGGCGGCCTGGATCTCGCGCTTGACGATATGCTGGAGGCGGACGTCGAGGGAGAGCTGGATCGGTTCGCTCGACGCGCGAAGCTGCTTGTCGAACGACTGCTCGATCCCCATCAGTCCGCTGTTGTCGACGCCGGTGAACCCGACCACATGGGCCGTCAGGTTGGCGTTCGGATAGACCCGGCGCTCCTCGCGCTGGAAGTAGACGCCGGGGATGCCCAGCCGGTTGACTTCGTAATGCTCGCGCGGGTTGAGGTTCCGGCGAATCCAGACGAAGCGCTTGTCGCTCTTCAGCTTGGCGAGCGTGTCGTTGTAGTCGAGCCCTTGCAGTACCGAGACCAGCTTCTGCGTGGCTTCGACCGGGTTGATGATCAGCTTGGGATCGGCATGCAGCGATGCGGTCGCCAGCGAGCTCGCCAGCAGCACGCCGTTGCGGTCCACGATGTCGGCCCGGCTGGCGGGAATGGCGTGGGCGGAGGCCGCCTGGGCGAGACCGGTGTCTCCTCCCTGGCTCATGACCGTGGCGTCCACCAGCTTGATGCCGACGGCGCCGAAGGCGAGGCTGAAGATGGCCATGGTGACCATCAGCCTGCTCTTGGCTGTTTCCAGCGCATGGGCTGCCCTGCTGCCGGCGCGCGGGCGGGCGGCGGTCTGGGTGGGGGCAGCCTCCCGCTCGGTGGCCGTCCAGCCGGGTTGCTCATGCATGGCGGTCATCGGGCTACCTTGTAACTGGCGAGGACGACGGAACCGGCGGCCGGCGGCACGGGCACGCCGCCGAGGCCACCGGGCTTGCGGGCCGGCATCGGGACCGTCGTGCCGGCGACCAGGGCGGGGCCGTGCGGGTTGTTCGGGTCGACCGGCTCGAGGCGCTGCGGAATGACCGCCGCCGATTTGATCATCTGCTCCGACGTGGTCGGGCCAAGGACCAGATGGCGGCGCGCCATTTCCTCGATCCGGTTCGGATCGTTCATGTAGCTCCACTCAGCCTTCAGGATCTGGATCGCTTCCTGCTCCTGGACGATGGCGCGATTGAGGCCGGCGAGATCCTCGCCCAGGCCCTGCACCTGATAGCTCGTGTGGAACAGTGCGCCGCTCGCCAGGCCCGCCAGGCCGAGCCAGATCACAGTGGACTTGCTGATCATGCTGCCTCCTCGAAGGCCGGCGCCTTCGTGCGTTCGGCCGCGCGCAGCCGGGCAGACCGGGCGCGGGGGTTGTGGGTCAGTTCGGCCTGTCCGGGCGTCACTGGCTTACGGGAAATCAGACGGAAGGTCGGAGCCTTGGGAGCATCCGTGCCGACCGGTGCGTGACGCGACGGCGCCGGGGCGTTGCCCGAGCGCTGCCGCAGGAATTCCTTGACCTGACGGTCTTCCAGCGAGTGGAAGGACACCACCGCCAGACGGCCTTCGGGGCGAAGCAGGCGTTCGGCGGCGGCGAGGCCGCGATCCAGTTCGCCCAGCTCGTCGTTCACATGCAGGCGCAGCGCCTGGAAGGTCCGGGTCGCGGGATCGATGCCGTCCTTGCTCTTCGGCACCACGCGGCGGACGATCTCGGCGAGCTGCGAGGTCCGCTCGATCGGCGCTTCGGTCCGGGCCTGCACGATGGCGCGGGCGACGCGGCGGGACAGCCGCTCCTCGCCCAGCCGGAAGATCACGTTGGCAAGGTCGCCCTCGTCCATGGTGTTGACCGCGTCGGCGGCGGTCGCCCCATGATTTCCCATGCGCATGTCGAGCGGGCCGTCGGCGCGGAACGAAAAGCCGCGCCTTGGGTCGTCGATCTGCGGCGACGACACGCCAAGGTCCAGCGTGACGCCGTCGACCCGGCCGATGCCGGCCTCGCCCAGCAGGGCGTCCATCGAGCCGAACGCACCCTCGATCATCGTGAGCCGGCCGTCGAACTCGCGCGCCATCTCGGCCCCCGCCGCAATGGCCGAAGGATCGCGGTCTATCCCCAGGACGGTGCAGTCGGCCGCCGACAGGATGGCGCGGGCGTAGCCGCCGCGTCCGAAGGTGCCGTCCACATAGACGCCGCCGTCGCGGGGAGCCAGCGCCGCGACGACTTCCGCCAGCAGTACCGGGATATGTCCGCTCTTATAGGTGGAGTCATCCTGATGAAGGGTCATGCCGTCCTCCTCAATCCTTCGACGGGGAGGCGGCCGCCCGGCGGGCCGACGAGATCGAACTGAGCGAGATGCCGGAGGCGCGGCTCTGGGCGCGGGCTTCTTCCACGCGGGCCTGATAGGCGCCCGGCTCCCAGATCTGGAAAGTCTTGCTGCGGCCGACGAAAGACGCCTGTTCCGTGATGCCGGCGTAATCCATCAGGTCCTGCGGCAGCAGGATGCGTCCGTCGCCATCGACCGGCAGTTGGACAGAGTCGCCGAAAATCGTCATCTCGTAGAGATCACGCTCCTCGGCGGAGATATCCATCTGTTCGAGATCGGCGGCCAACTTTTCCATGTGCTCCGGACTACACGCTTCGAGTGCAGAAAACTGTAGGGAGCGAAAGACCACCAGACCGGTCGCGGTACCCTCGGGGGACTGTTTGGCCAGCACAGTACGAAACTGAGATGGCACCGACACCCGGCCCTTCTTGTCGACTTTATTCAAGTAGGTGGACAAGAAGACGGCCATCTAACCCTCAAGCCCCGCGGTCCGAACCCTCGGTTCCGCACCACCTTCGCCCTGGTTGGCGACCCCTGGCGAACTACGCCATACGGGTACCGACCCTGTGCTTGGGTGAGTATGGGATAACATGGGATTTCATGGGCAGTCAATGCCGTTGCCAGTAAATGGCCTTTGGAATCAAGAAATTTCGCGGGTGCGTACGTGTTCGCTCAAGGTTGGATTGTGACTCCCGCGCTTTTTAGGGAGATGGTAAACATCAAGTTAATCTTAAGGCGGTTTCTCAACTTCGTTCACTGTTTGTTCCTATAACGAACGAAGGAGTTTTGTTGTCAAATTCTTGATCCGGTGAACGACTCGGCTGTCAGCCAAGAGTCGCGGAAATGTAGCCGAAGCTTCTTCAACAGCTTGTCCACAGGTTTATCCCGTTACGTCACACCGTTGTCCCAGCCTCGGGCGCCTCAAAATCCAGGGGCTCCGGTTGCGTCCTGAAAGTTGAATTAGCGATTGCTTAACTAAGTGGTGCCAGACGGCCTGTAAGCCGGGTTCTGTACCCGCTTTTCATCCCTCTTCCGAACGGATGAGGCGGGTGATGACCATTCATCTGGGACATCCGTTGCCGGATGCCTCACGCGACCAACCCGGACGACAGCGCGGAAACGCGCCTGGACCCATAAAGGCCCATGTCTTCCCTATTCGGTCTTGCTCCTGGTGGGGTTTACCGTGCCGCCCCCGTTGCCGGGAGCGCGGTGCGCTCTTACCGCACCCTTTCACCCTTACCCGCTGGGCCGTAAGGCCGGACAGGCGGTTTGCTTTCTGTGGCACTTTCCCTGGGGTCGCCCCCGCCGGGCGTTACCCGGCACCGTATTTCCGTGGAGCCCGGACTTTCCTCTCCCCACAGGTCACCCTGCGAAAAGCGGTCATCCGGCCGTCTGGCGGAGCGGAACTTAGGGACTGGCAGAGTGCGTTGCAACAGGATTGCGGGCTGAACGCCGATTCCAGGCTGTAAAAGCGCGCGGCGGCGCCCGGATATCAGGGCGGAGTCGCTGAAAAGGCGTCCACCTGCCTGACTGCCGCCCTGAGAACCCTCATGAAAACCTCATCCAGCCCGTATCCGCACCGCTCGGGAATGAAGTGCCTCTGGAACGCCGTCGCCGCGACTCGAGTCTGCGGATTGAGTACCCCGGCCGGTTCGACTTCGTACCCGAATCGGGCGAGCAGGGCCTGCGCTTCCGCTACGGCATGACCCGGACCGTCGTCCAGGGCACAGGGGACGGGCCAGAAACCGATTCCCCGCGCCGCCAGCCAGCGCCAGTCGAACAGTTCCCCAGGGTCTTCCTTGCGGGCCGGAGCCACGTCGGAGTGGGCAAGCACGCGGTGGGGCAAAATCCCATGCCGTTCCATGACGGCACCGGCCAGGGCGGCGAAAGCGGCCATCTGGACGTCGGGAAAAGGCCGGTAGCCCCATTCGTGCCCAGGATTGACCAGTTCGACGCCGACCGACCGGCTGTTGATGTCGCGCTCGCCTTGCCAGTAGCCGATCCCGGCGTGCCAGGCCCTGCGGTCCTCGTCCACCAGCGAGAAGACGGTGCCGTCCTCCTCGATCAGGTAATGGGCGCTGACTTGCGCCCGGCTGTCGCACAGCCGCTCCAGCGCTTGCCGCCCGGTCGGCATGCCGGTGTAGTGGACCAGCAGGATATCGACCGGCACGCCCTCGGGGCGGGGGCCGTGGTTGGGGGAGGGATGGGGAACGACCGGGATGGCGGCGGCCATCACGTCACCGACTGGTTCTGGTTCTGCTTGGGCGCCTTGCGGATCACGATCACCGCCACGCCGACCAGGGTCAGGGCGCCGCCGACGATCATCGCGGGCGTCATCGGCTCACCCAGCACGAAGATGCCGGAGATCACGCCGAACACCGGGGCGAGCAGGGTCCAGGGCATCGTCTGGTTGACCGGGTATTTCCGCACCAGCGGGTACCACATCAGGTACGAGACGATCGTCACCATGACGGCCATATAGGCGATGGCGCTCCAGCCCAGCCATGTGGCGGTATGCAACTGTTCCCATTGCCCGGTTTCCATCAGCAGGCTGGCGACGAACAGTTGCGGGACGGCCATGATCGCCATCCAGCCGTTCAGCGCAAATCCGCTGATATCGCCGATCCGTCTGATCTGGATGTTGACGATCGAGAAGATCAGGGCCGCGACGATGACCAGGAACAGATAGAAGGTGTTGTCGAGCGCCCTCGGCTCCCCGGCGATCACGATCACGCCGGCGAAGGAGATCGCCATGCCCAGGCCGCGCTTCCAGCCCAGCCTGTCACGGTACAGCACGGCCGCGAGGATCGATGAGAACGGCACCTGGAGCTGGATCGCGATCGACGCCGTCGCCGCGTCCACGCCCGTCAGGCCGGTGAACATCAGCGGAAAGTGCAGGCTGCCCAGCAGCACCGACAGGATGAAGATCTCCTTCATCTGGCCCCGAGGTATCCGGACGAACGGCAGCAGCAGGGCCGCGACGCTGGCGAACCGCAGGCACATCAAGAAGATGGGCGAGAAATCGCGCAGGCCGAACTTGGCGACGGCGAAATTGAAGCCCCAGATCACCATGACGATCAGGGCCATCACCATGTCGCGCCGGGTCAAGAGGAAGCTTCCAGCTCTTCCCTCAACGCCTCCAGTTCAAGCCAGCGCTCTTCCGCCGCTTCAAGCTCCGCCTGCAACTTGGTCAATCCTTCGCTGGTCTTCTGGAAGCCCGCAGGGTCGCGGCCGAAGAAGTCGGCGTCTGCCATCCTGGCCTCCGCCGCCTTGATCTTCTTCGTCAGGTCTTCCATCGTCTTGGGCAACTGGTCCAGTTCCCGCTGCTGCTGGTAGCCCAGCTTCTTCCGCTGTTTCGGTTCGGCGGTGGCGGCAGCGGTTTCCTTGCGGCGGGACTTAGCCGCCTCGCCGTTCCGTTCCTGGCGCTGGATCGCGTAGTCGGAATAGCCGCCGACATATTCCTGGACTTCGCCTTCGCCCTCCACCGCGATGACCGAGGTCACCAGCCGGTCGAGGAAGTCGCGGTCGTGGCTGACCAGCAGGAGCGTGCCGTCGTAGTCGCTCAGGACCTCTTCCAGCAGGTCGAGCGTGTCCATGTCGAGGTCGTTGGTCGGCTCGTCGAGGATCATCAGGTTCGACGGACGGGCAAACAGCGTCGCCAGCAGCAGCCGGTTGCGCTCTCCACCCGACAGCGCCTTGGTCGGCGTGTCCTTGAGCCGGGGATCGAACAGGAAGTCCCGCATGTAGGACGCGACGTGGCGGGCCTGACCGCCGGCCGTGACGGTATCGCCGCCGAACGGGCAGAGCGTCTGGTGGATCGTCGCCTCCGG
The DNA here is from genome assembly GCF_059503625.1 of Skermanella sp. Taxonomy (NCBI): domain Bacteria; kingdom Pseudomonadati; phylum Pseudomonadota; class Alphaproteobacteria; order Rhodospirillales; family Azospirillaceae; genus Skermanella; species Skermanella sp. The sequence continues at coordinate 4,848 of NZ_JCACHA010000612.1, read as the reverse complement.
GTCGAGCGACGCGCGGCGCTGGTCGAAATAGACCGGCTGCAGGTTGACGCCGAGCCGCACCGTGCCGCTGTCGGGCTGCAACTGGCCGGTCAGGATCTTGAGCAGCGTCGTCTTGCCGGCGCCGTTGGGGCCGATCAGGCCGACGCGGTCGCCGCGCAGGATCTTGGTGGAGAAGTCCTTGGCGACTTCCCGCCGCCCCTCGGCGGTGTCGAAGCCCTTGGCGACGTGCTCCGCCTCGATCACCAGACGGCCGCTGATTTCGGCTTCCGCCACCGCGAGCTTGACCTGTGCGCCGCCCCGGACCCGCTCGGTGCGGTCCACGCGAAGCTGCTGCAAGGCGCGGACGCGGCCCATGTTGCGGGTCCGCCGGGCGCTGATGCCCTCGCGCATCCACTGCGTCTCGGCGGCGATCTTGCGGTCGAGCTTGTGGGCGGCGATCTCTTCCGATGCGAAGACTTCCTGCTGCCACGTCTCGAACTCGGCGAAGCCGCGTTCCGTCTCCCGGATGCCGCCGCGGTCGAGCCACAAGGTCCGGCGCGACAGCTTCGACAGGAAGGCGCGGTCGTGGCTGATCAGCAACAGGCCGCCGCGATAGGACTGAAGCTCGCCTTCCAGCCACTCGATCGTCGGCAGGTCGAGGTGGTTGGTCGGCTCGTCGAGCAGCAGGACGTCAGGGGCGGAGACCAGGGCGCGGCCCAATGCTGCGCGCCGCGCTTCCCCGCCGGACAGGGTCGAGGGCGCGCGGTCGCCGGCGAGGCTCAGGCGGTCCAGCACGGCATCGACCCGGTGCAGGGCGTCCTGGTCGCCGGGCGGCAGGCCTTCCGCGACGAAGTCGTGGACGGACGCGTAGCCGTCGAACGACGGCTCCTGCGCCAGATACGCGACCCGCGCGCCGGGCTGAAGGAAGCGCTCGCCGTCGTCGGGCAGGATCTGCCCGGCCAACAGTTTCATGAGGGTGGATTTGCCGCTGCCGTTGCGTCCGACCAGGCACACTTTTTCGCCCCGCGCGATGCCGAGATCGATCTTCTCGAACACCGGCAGACCGCCGAAAGTGACCGTGGCGCCCATCAGCGCGACCAGGGGAGGAGTAGGTGCCATGATTGGATGCTATAAAGGCAATACCCCCTGTAAGGGCAAGCGCTATATCGGCAGGTCAGGGCGGCATCTTGCCCGCACGCGCCGAAAACGGGGTTCAGGCCGGTTCAGGCACGGCGCCGCGTTCCTTCCGGATGCGGTCATGGGCGGCGTTGATCGCTGCCAGCTTGTCGTTGGCGATGTCGATGAAGTCCTGCGGCAGTCCCTGGGCGATCAGCCGGTCCGGGTGATGGTCGCGGACGAGCTGCCGGTAGGTGACCTTGATCTCCTCGTCGGTGGCGGACGGGGTCAGGCCGAGCACGGCGTAGGCGTCGTTCTTCTGGGCGCAGCCGTTGCAGGCGCGGATGCGGTTGAAGTCCTGGTCGGAGAAGCCGAAGACCCGGGCGATGCCGTGTAGATAGTCGATCTCCGCGTCGCGCAGCGCGCCATCGGCGCGGGCGATGTGGAACAGGCCGTCCAGCAGGTCTTCCAGCACGGCGGGACGGTCGGCCAGCAGCTTGGCGATTTGGCGGGCGTAAGGCTCCCACCCCTGGCTATCGCGCCGGGCCAGATCGAAGACCCGCCCGACATTCTTCATCTCGTCTTCCGGGATGTGGAAGACCTGCTTGAAGGCGGTGACTTCGTGCCGGGTGACGGCGCCGTCGACTTTCGCCATCTTGGCGCCCAGCACGATGACGCCGATCGTGAAGGCGATCTGCTGGGTGGCGTCGGGCGCTACTTCGGTGGTGGTGGCGGCGGAAGACGGATCGGTTTCGTCCTCGCGATAGAGATCGACGGCGTGCCCGGCGACGGCGCCCACCAGCGCCCCGATCGGTCCGCCGATGGCGAAACCCGCCGCTCCGCCCAGGATCTTTCCCCAGATGCTCATGATACCCAACGGTCGATGGTGTTCAGCGCGAGCATAACCACCTCGGCCGCTCTCGCCAACTGTGTCATGGTGAACACCGGTCAGTGACTTTTGTGCATGGCAGC
>NZ_JCACHA010000612.1:0-2771 GCF_059503625.1 Skermanella sp. | reverse complement strand
GGTGAGGTGGCTAGACCAACGGCTACCCGGAGACAGGGCGTTCTATCCGAGCGACCCTGTCCCATCGATACAAAGGGATGGAAAGGTTCCAAGGACTGAAGGCGTTCGTTCCCGAAGATACGGATGTGAAGTCCATCATGACCTTTTACCGGAAGCTTCTTCCCACCGACCTCAACGTCTACCGGGACCATCTGCTCCGGCTGTCTTCCCAGGACCGCTACGCGCGCTTCTGCGGTTTCAAGACCGACGAGTCGATCACGGCCTACTGCCAAGGCATCGACTGGCGTTTCACCATCATGGTCGGCTGCTTCGTGCGCGGCGAGCTTCGCGCCGTCGCCGAGCTGAGGACTGAGCCGAAGGTCTGGCCGGGCGAGGGAGAACTGGCGGTCAGCGTCGAGCGCGAGTTCCAGGGGCAGGGGATCGGATCGGGCGTCGTGCGCCGGATCATGACCGTGGCCCGCAATCGGTCCCTTCGCCGGCTGATGCTGATCTGCATGATCGGCAATCGCCGCATGCAGGCGATCGTCCGCAAGTTTCTCGGCACGCTGGAATGCGATAGCGGCGAGGCGACCGGCTGGATCGAAATGCCCTGGCCAAACCAGCTCAGCCTGATGCAGGAGGCGCTGGACAACAGCGCCGCCCTGGTCAACGGCGTACTCGACCAGTGGCAGGGCCGATCGGAGGAAATGCCGGTTCCGTCCGCCGCCTGACGGCGTCCAGAAGGCGGCTTGTTGCCCTGGCGTGAACCCGTTACCCTGTTGAAATCGAACGCCGCCGTCAGAGCGGCCGAACAGGGAGACAGGGAACGCCATGGCATCCGTCGGGATCACCCAGGTCCGCAAAGCCTACGGGCAGAATGAAGTCATCCACGGCATAGACATCGATATCGAGGACGAGGAGTTCGTCGTCCTGGTCGGCCCGAGCGGCTGCGGCAAGTCCACTCTGCTGCGCATGGTGGCGGGGCTGGAGCAGATCAGCGGCGGCGAAATCTCGATCGGCGGCACCATCGTCAATCTGGTGCCGCCCAAGGAGCGGGACATCGCGATGGTGTTCCAGAACTACGCGCTCTATCCGCACATGACCGTGTTCGACAACATGGCGTTCAGCCTGAAGCTTCGGAAGGCCGATCCGGAGCTGGTCGACAAGCGGGTGCGCGAGGCCGGCGAGATCCTGGGCCTGATCCCGTACCTGGACCGCTATCCCCGCCAGCTTTCCGGCGGCCAGCGCCAGCGCGTCGCGATGGGCCGCGCCATCGTCCGCGACCCGCAGGTCTTCCTGTTCGACGAGCCGTTGTCCAATCTGGACGCCAAGCTGCGGGTGCAGATGCGCACCGAGATCAAGGCGCTTCACCAGCGCCTGCGGACGACGTCGATCTACGTCACGCACGATCAGGTGGAGGCCATGACCATGGCCGACCGAATCGTCGTCATGCATGACGGCCATGTCGAGCAGATCGGCACGCCGCTGGAGCTTTACGACTATCCGGCCAACACCTTCGTCGCCGGCTTCATCGGATCGCCGGCGATGAACTTCTTCGAAGGGACCTTCCGCCGCGACGGCCGGAGCGCCTGGGTCGAGGCGCCGGGCGACATCGCCTTTCCGGTCGATCCCCTGATAGGAGGAACCGACGGCCAGCCGGTTACCTACGGTATCCGGCCAGGCCATCTGCATCTGGTGACCGACTCTGCCCAGCAGGGCGTGCCGGCGCTGGTTCAGGTGATCGAACCGACCGGGGACGATACGCTGGTGTTCTGCCGGATCGGCGGTCTCGACGCCTGCGCGATGTTCGTGGAGCGCCATGCCTTCCGCGCCGGGGAAACGATCAGGCTGATGCCTCGCCTGAACAACGGCCACGTCTTCGAGGCGGGTACCGGCCGGCGGCTCTGACAAGCCGGCGCTCCTCCGGCGGTTCGACCTTGGACGGTGGAGCCGCCGTTTAGGATGAGGGGCATAATTCCTATGATATTATGCAGGGGTGTCTCCTTTAGGTTTGCTCCGCCTGCCCGGTGCATCCATAAAGGATGCTCGTCCGTATAAGTGATGCATCCGATGCGCCGGCTTCAAAGCCGGTCTTATAAGACAGACTGTTCCGGTAGTTGTTCTTTTGCTAAGGAGGGCGATATGAGCCAGCGGCACGAGGTCAAGGTTGAGCAGGAACTGCATGGCCTGCTCGACAAGGCGATGGTATCCGCCGACCACGAGACACTCGCCCGTCTTCACGACCTCCTGCTCTATATGAGCGAGGGCGCCGACCTGCTCGACTACAGCTTCGACATTCCGGACGGGTTGGAGCACAAGCCCATCTTCAAGCGCATGCTGCTGAGCCAGCAGTTACTGAACGAAGCGCCTCTGGGGCGCGCCTGACGGCAAAAAGATCAGGGCCGCCCGCAAGGGCGGCCCTGAATTGTTTTGCGGGTCGGGATCGCAAGCGGAGCGGCGGCCGGGCGCCCGTCAGGAGCCCGCCGGGATATGCTGCATCGCCTGCCGTGCCCACAGGTTTTCCGTTTCTTCCAGCAGGGTCGAGGCATCGTACAGCAGAGCATGGGTGCGGATGATGTCCGCCTCGTGACGCGCGATCAGCTGCTCCACGCGGCCCACCAGATCGGCGCCCGGTGTCGCCATCTCAGAGCGCAAGGCGTGGAGCCGCACGAAGCCGCGCGTTATCCGGTCGCTTTCCTGCTGCAAAAGAGCCAGGCGCGTGCGCAATTCGCCGATGCGGTCGCGGTGGATCGAGTGGACTTCCTGGTCGGGCTCGAAGGTGAAGGTATCGG
>NZ_JCACHA010000611.1:0-16952 GCF_059503625.1 Skermanella sp. | reverse complement strand
GCCGCTTACGCTACATCCGCCAGCCGATATCCCGACGTCCGATGAATAAGACGGGTTAGGTTGACGCCGGTGACAGTCAGCAGCCGTTTGGCCGCAGGGTCACCGATCGCCATTTGGGCGATGTCCTTGTCGAGGGCGCCAAGGTCCTCACCCAGGCGGTCGAGTTCCCACAGATGCCGCTCGATCGCTCCCCGCTCGTTATCCGGCAGCACCTGCTGCCCGAGCCAGATCCGATCCAGCCGAACAGGTCGGCATGCGGGCAGGGCGGGACCAGATGCGCCTGCAGGATGGCAAGCGTCTCGTTCTTGACCCGCGTCCGGTGCTGCACGACCTGGTTGCGCCGCGCCACCAGCCGATGAAGCCGCTCGGTGTCGGCGTCGGGCACTCAGACCTCGGGCAGGAAGCCCGCGGCTCGGAGCGAGGAAAGCACCCCGGCGTCGATCTTGCCGGTCTTGACCTGGGCGTGCGCGATTGCTTAGACCTGCAGCGGGTTGGCCACGATCACCCGGGCAACATACGGCCCAAGCACCCGCACCACCGCTATCGCGTTGCCGGTCGCCTCGACCACGACCTCGTCCGTATTGGCCAGGGTTCAGCCGAAGCCTTCCAGGCCGGAGCGAGTCATATCGACCCGCCCTGTCGGGCGCAATCGCCCATCCTCCCAGATTACCACCTCTGCGAAGGTGCGGTGGATGTCCACGCCAATCACACGTCCCATCGCATGCTCCTCTCCAGCAGTTCAGACGGGAGCAAGTGGGCAACACGACAACTACGGATCCGCGCTCACGGCGCAACCGGGTAAGTCGCAGGGGCGGCCAGCTACTAACGCGAGCTCTCGGCTCATCGAATACATTGGCCTACCCACCTTGCGTGCTCCCGGTGCCCCTCGTCTCGGATGGTCACACCTTACATCAGGATCGAAGCCATCCCAGCCGGAAGAGACAGGCATCGCGGTCTACATACCGGTTACCAACCCCATCGAGCGGCTCAACGGCGAGATCAAGCGCCGCACCGACGTGGTCGGCATCTTTCCCAACGAAGCCGCCGTCGTCAGGCTCGTCGGCGCGCTGCTGCTCGAGCAATCCGATGAATGGGCCACCCAGCGCTCGCGCTATATGACGCTGGAGACCATCACCACCGTGAGCGATACTCCAGCCGTCAGCCTGCCAGTTGCCGCTGTCTGACGCCGCGGCACAGCCCGCCAGGAGCATCACTCGTACACCACGCCGTGGGGCACGACCCCACGCCATTTTCGGTCGATGTCAATTCGCGGTGGAAATGCCAACTCCCACTCCAAGTTGTAGGTTAGGCTCAGATTCGGATTGTGGAATGGATCCGCGAAGCACAATTCAGCCCATTCCCTTCGCATTCGTTGCACCTCCTCGGCCTCGAAAAGCTGCCGCTCTCCTGCGTAATGCGACCCATAAGTCTGAAGCTCGTGGTGGTGCAGCTCAGCTTGCGGCGCGTAAACGATGGAGTAGCCCGCCTTGCCAACCCGCAAAGCGAAGTCGACATCGTTGAAGGCACTAGGATACAGCCTGTCGAGACCTCCTACCTCCGTATAGAGCCACCGGCGCACAAGCATGCAAGCCGCAGTCACGGCCGACAGCTCCTGTGCTATGATGGCCCGGAACATGTAGCCGGGCTCGGCCGCGGGCAGATAGCGATGAGCATGGTCGCAGAGGCCGGACAATCCCATAATGACACCGCCATGCTGTACGCGCTGGTCCGGGTAGAGAAGCCTGGCGCCGACAATTCCGACTTGAGGATCTTGCAGGAATGAAGCCAGCCAGCGCAGCCAGTCGCGCCGGATCGGCACCACGTCATCATTCAACAGCAGGATATGTTCGCCGGTAGTGCGCGCCGCAACTCGATTGTTGGCTTCGGAGAAGTTAAAATGTGGCGCCTCAAGTAGTGCTACCGTCACGTTCGAATAGCGCTTGAGCGCCTCGGCATTCGCACGCTGCCGGACGTCTAACGGTCCAGGCTGCATGACCGCGACGTGAATATCGAAATGAGGATGGTCCGTGCCATCCAGTACGGCGCAGATACAAGAAAGGGAATGCGGTTGTCGGAGGGTGGAGGGGATGATGATTGTAATCCGTTCCTCCGGCTTGGGTTCACGCATCCGAAAGGTAAGTGGCCAGGTCGGAACCGGGGCGATTCCTGGCCCGCCGCCGCGAAGATGCTGCTCAACAACTTCGGCAAGCAAACTGGGCGGCGCCGCCTCCGTGTCCGGCCTGCGATGCGTGAGGATGAAGGGAATCCGCTTGCTGAAGGACCGTGCCCCAGTTCGCTGACGGGCGAGCCAGACAGTCAACCGCACGACTTCCGCCCATTCCGTGATCTCCGGCGCGTCTCGCAAAAACGTCGAGCGCTGCGCCAGCCATAGGCCACGCGAAAGCACGCCTGACAGCATCATCATGTGGTTAGGCTCAGGCTTGAACTTGGGCGCTTGCCGCACGCCGTCAGTCGAAACTTCGTCCTCGTCCACAATGGCGAGCTCGGGGTAACCGAGATAGTCGAGTTGCTCAGCCGCAAGCCGTGTGGCATGCAGCGGCAACAACTCACCGGCCTGAAGAAAGCCGATGTAATCCGTGGCCAGCCCCTCAACGAGGTGGCGCAGAGTGCACTCTGGCGCCGGTGCGACGACCGCATAAGCAGGACCGCCCCACTGAGCCTTCAAGCTCCGAAGCGTGGCCTTCAATGCCTCCGAGGTTTGCTGCCTTGAAAAGATTAGGTATCCAATCGAAGGGGTCTTGGACCGCGCCGAAAAATCTTTGGCAGACCAATGGTCGAACAAGGCCAGCCAGGTGGAGTATTCGTATCGCGGGGTATTTGCCTCGGACGCCAGCCTCGCAAGAAACTGCCGTATGCGACTGCGAGCCGCCCCAGGCCGGAACCAGTCTCCCTGCCTCCAGCTCCGCAGCGTCTGCCTGGGAGAAGTGAGGACCAAATGCGCGGAGGCCTGCGCACGGGAGAGAGGATGGAAGGTAAGCCGTCCCTGCCGCATGTCTTCCGCCTGCGGTCCCACTGCGAAAAGGCGTACTTCCACCGCTCTTTCGGGGATGAAGAGGATGAGCCGATACGTGTTGCACTTTGGCCGAGCGGTGGCGGAACCGCGCAGGTAGAAATGTCCGCCAATCGATTCGGCCCGCTCATCATGCAAAGTGACGTAGGGGATCGTCACATCGCCTGGGATAGAAGCCTGAAGCGTGATCCGGGTCCAACGTCCCCGCATCGGTTCGTCCAACTTCAAGACTCGGATCAGCGAAGGCCTATGACTCACGCGAGCGGTCCTGTGCTGCGCAGGGCCAACGGCGCCGGCTGGCAGGCACTTGCGATCCACTCCGCCGTACCGCGCAGGCCCTGCATCCACTCTGTCCGCGCTTCCCAGCCAAGCTCGCGGCGAATCAGCGCCACGTCCAACACATTGGTGGGAACGTCCACCGCCCGGCCCGGCCAGTGCAAAATCTCGGCACCCTTGGTACCAAGAACCGTGTCGACGGAAGCGACCACGTCCAGGACAGATCGCCCTATTCCGGAGCCGACATTCAGAACGCTATATGAGCCCTTATAAGCGGCAGCGCGCAGCATGGCGTCCACCAAATCATCGATATGGAGGAAGTCCCGTACGATACGGCCGTCACCCCAGATCTCCACCGGCCTGCGTGCCAAACGCCGCTGGATCAACGTGGCTATCAAGCCTTGGCCACGATCGGGAATTTGGAAGGGCCCATACGGATTTGAGGCACGCAGTATCATCACCCGCGTGCCATATCGATAAGTCTGAAGACCGAGGTGCTTCTCCATGAGAAGCTTGTGGATGCCATAGGCGGAGATCGGATCCGTCGGATGAGCTTCGCTGATCGGCAAACTTTGCGGCACACCATAGACTGTACCGCCGGACGAGATGTAGACGATGCGCCGGACACCCGCCGTCTGGCACAACCCGAGCAGGTCGACTGACGCAGCCACATTCGAACGCAGGTCTTCGGCAGGGTCACGCTCCGCATGGGCCGGGATACTGGCACCGAGAAGATGAAAGACGGTGTCGACGCCCTCAAGCGCGCCGGCCAGCGTGGCGCGGTCGGAAAATTCGGCGGAGATCCAGCGAATGGGCGGTAGCGCCGCCGGAAAAGCCGGGGCGTGGCCATAGCCGCAAACGGATGCGCCGGCAACGCTCAGCACGCGGCAGAGGTTGATGCCTATGAAGCCACCCGCCCCGAGGACGAGGCACTCCGTGCCGGCCAAGCCGGGGCCGGTGGGGTTCGAATTGTGGGTCAAGGCTGCGCTCGGAGGAACTGCTCCATGTCCCCCACCATCCGCCCGAAAGTGAATCGGCCTCCTGCCGCCTGCCCCCCCGCCGAAAGCCGGGCGCGAAGGGTTGGATTACCAGCCAGCCGAGTAACGGCGCGCGCGAGGTCCGCGGCGTTACCCTTTTCGAACAGAAGGCCGGACGCGTCCTCCCGGACGATTTCGACATTCCCGCCAACCCGCGAAGCGACGGTGGGTATCCCGCAGGCGAGGGCGTGGATCAGGGTTAGGGAGAAAGGCTCGTAAAGGGAGGGGAACAGGTAGATATCATGCGCGTCGAACAGCGCGGGCAGCTCGTCCTCTCGAACCGTAGAGTGCCTCTCGATCAGCTCGCTTTTGCCACTTTGCTCCACGACCTCGGCGAAGCGTGTCATATAGACCGTGTCCTGGCTGTCACCGACGATCGTCAGCGTGACGCGCTCCACGCCAATCGACTGCGGATCGAGCAGTGCCAATGCCTCCACCGCGGTATCCGCCCCCTTCAGATCCACCAGCCGTCCAGCAAAGAGGAGGCGCAGCGTGCCTGCCCGCGCCAGTCGCGTTCGGTCGGGCATGATGCCTGGCTCACGTACCGCTTGGCGCACGCCGTTATGGATGACGCGGTAGGTGCGGAAGGGCAAGCCACCCGCCGCGTAGAAGTCGCGCATGAAGAAGGAGCCGAAGATGGCCTCGAGCTTTCGTGGCGGCTTGGATCCGACCAAGCGCAGCAGCGCCCGCTTCACACGCCCGGCCAGGGGACGCCAGGCAGGCGGTGCGGGAGGAGGGATGAAGGGCACGCTGCCATGGACGACATCGCGGAAGAAGTTGCTGACGAAGGTGGGATTGCGCATTACCAGTAGCCAGTTGTCGGTCAGCATGGCTACGGTGCGGTAGGGACTGGCCACGAGTGCGTCCAAGATGGAGGCATCAAGGAAGAAGAGGTTCCAGGCGAAGACGACATCCGGGCGCAACTCGTCCAGAACGCGGTTTAGCGTCGCGCGATTGCGTGCGCTGACCAGAGCGCGATCTTCGGCCGTGCCGGGAAAGGGCGTGTAGATGTCTGCGCCGGTGAGCAACTCCAACTCGCGGAGGATGCGCTGGCCGTGGTAGTCCGCGACCGCGTTGCCGAAGCTGCTCGTGAGCACCGTCACCTCGTGCCCACGCGCCGCCAGCTCCGACGACACCTCGTGACACAACCGCTCATAGCCGCCCACCACATTGGGTGGATAAAGATTACTGAGGACCAGAATGCGCATCAAACCCAACCTGCCATCCGCGCGCTGAAGGCTTTGTCCGCCAGCAGCGGCCCGGTGTCCAGCCGCCCGCCGCCGTTGTGTCGCAAGTAGGCCATACAGGGATGTACGGCACGGGCGAGGTCATGGCGCTTGAGCACCTCCTCGATGTCCGCTGCAGCGTCCCAATCCGGCGCGGGCGCTCCGGGACGGTCCCAAAGCAAGGTGAGGTAGGCGGCAGCGGAGGCAGCCCATTCCCAACGCACGCGCCTGTGATCCTCCGAAATAGTGTTACTGTCATGCATGCGGTAGCGCAGCAGCTCTTCATTCACCAACGAGACGCGGTGTCCGAGCGCGAGAGCACGCAGGACGAAATCTAGGTCATGGGTGTAGCGCAGTGCTGCGAATTCCCCAATTCGCCCGGTAAGGCTGCGGCGGAAAAGGAAGTTGGAGGTGGTCATCAAGAAATTGCCGTTGACCAGCGAGGCACCCAAATCGCGGCCTGCACGGAAGGCCAGCACCTCGGTATACCATTCATTGACGATTGCCTTGCCCCGCCCGTCCATGAAGGTGATGCCGGACGCCGCGATGTCGGCTTCAGGCTCGGCGTCCAGGCGCAGCGCGAGTGCATCCAGGCGCCCCGGCTCATAGATGTCGTCCGAATTCAGGATCGCGGCAAACTCGCCGGTGCAGTCGCGCAGCCCCGCATTGATAGTGGCGTGAGCACCTTGGTTCGCCTGGGTGCGGAAGCGGATGCGCGGGTCGCTTGCGGCAAGGTCCCGCATCACGCGGGCGGATTCATCCGTGGAGCCGTCATCGATGACGATCAGCTCGCGGAGCACCGCGCCTTGCGCCAGTGCGCTCGCGATCGCCGCTTCGATATAGGCAGCGTGATTGTAGAGCGGCACGACGACGGAGACGCGCGCCGCCCCTGCCGACTTGGCCACGACGGGCGCGGACCGCCGGAACAGGCCGAACAAGCTAGAGCCCCCGTTGCGCGAGCCGCTGGGCCAGGCCGGGCGGCACGCGCGTTACCAGTGGCGCTGGCGTTGTCCGCACCGGCAACAGGACGGGGCCGGTCAGCGCCACGCCGAACTCTCCAAGGAACCGCTCCAGGTCGGCCGGGCTGCGCACGGACAGGATCGTGTCCGTGCCAGCGTAAAGGGCCGGCTGCGCGACCTTCAGCCAGGCATGGCCGCTGCGTTCGCAGGCCAGGAAGTAGAGCCGCTCGATAGCATGTGCGAGCGTGTGGTCTAACTGCGCGCTCTCGGCCGGGAAGTCGTCGAATGAGAGGTTGAGCTCTAGCAACGGCCCCAGCGCGGCGGGGCGGGCCCAGAACATGGAACCTGACGGAAAGTCGAGCGCCCGGACGGGCGAGAGCGCGATACCCATGCGACGGGCCAGCCCCAGCGCCAAGTCGTAATTCCCGTTCCAGCCGAGCCAGCGGCGCACCGATTCGTAATGCTGCGGCGCTACCATCCCGAGCCGCGGCAGGCGCGCAAAGGCGTCGAGGATGCTGGAGACGGCCGTCTTCGAGCCGAGCAGGCTCTCGAACAGGAAACCGCGCCACGGCGCGAGGAAATGCGCGTGGTCCGACTTCTTGGAATGCAGGTGCAACACCAGGTCGTGGTCCGCATGGACATCGGCGAAGCCCACCAGCTTCGGCGCGATGTCGCGGCCCCGGTTCGGCAGGACGCGTACCTCAAGGCGCCCGTCCTCCCAATCCGAGAAGGTCGCGCGGACGGCGTCCGCTTTTTCGGCCGTATCGGTTGAGAGAAAGAGGTCCGCGGGAAGAGGGAGGTTCCGTAGGTAACCCCGCACCTCCCGCCCTACCTCGGGGTGGTAGAGATGGCAGATCACCGCAATGCGCGGCGGCGGCACCTGCAGCGGTGAGAAGTCGAAGGGGATGGCCAGGCTGAAATCGGCCTCGGCCGGGCGGCTGGTATTCGGCTCCTCGTCCGTGCTGGGCGGAGGCAACTGCTGCTCGGCCCGCACCAGCTCTTCCGGCCGGCGGCGCGTGATCGGTAACGACTCGACCAGCCTCCGCACCGTGGCGGCGAATGCCTCAGGCGCGCAGTCTTGGCGCGCCTGTTCCAGCGCATTCCGGCGTACGCTCTCCCACAAGGCGCGATCTTGATGAAGGCGGCTGCAGGCTGCGGCGAATGCGGAGGCGTCGTCGGCAACCAGCACCTCTCTGCCGTCCTTCCAGCCAAGCTGGTTCGCGATGAGGGAGGTGACCACCATCGGGATGCCGAGCATGGCCGCCTGGTGGACCTTGTGCGGAATGCCGGCGCCGAGGCGGCTCGGCACGACCATCAGTCTAGCCTTGGCCAGCGCGGCATGCAGGTCGTCGACCATGCCCACGAGGTCCAGCGCCGTGCCGTCCAGCGCCACGATGCTCGGCGCCTGGGCCAGACCGATTACAGTCAAGCGCGTCTTCTCGCCGAGGGTGCGACGCAACGCCGGCAGGACGTCCATGGCAAACCAGCGCACGGCATCGGCATTCGGCGCGTCGTCGGCATCTATGGCGCCGAGGAAGACGATGCTGTCCCGCTCGTCGAAACCCGTAGACAGCGGTTCGTCCTCCAGCGCATGGCCGAGGATGCGGACGTCCCGTGCGCCATAGGTCTCCAAAGTGTCCTGCTCGCTCGGGGAGACGGAAACGACGGAATCCGCCAGCCTCGTCAGTCCTACTTCGGAGGCGACCATGACGTGCCGCTCGAGCTCGGAGGGGACTTGACCCAGGGCCTCGCGGCGCTGCAAGTCCCGGGTCACGAACAGCGCCTCGGCATCGTAGATCACGCGCGCCTCGCCGATCAAGTCGCGGTCGGAACCGATGGCTTCCTCGAAGGTCGCCATGTTCGGCGGGCGACACACGATGATTGCGTCGAAATGGCCACGGCGCGCCTCGAGATAGGCACGGATCTGCGTGCGGTCGGCGGCAATCAGCACCTCGATGCGCTTGTCCAGTGCACGTCGCACCCCGTACCAGGTCTCCGCATGGCGGTTCATGGGGAACAGCGCCACATCGGCTCCGGCTTCCAGCAGCTCGTGCAGGAAGCGGTTCGCGCGGGGATAGCCCCGGCCAAGCTCCGGCTTGGGCACGCGGTCATCAAGCACCAGAATGCGCCGTCGGCCGGAGCGTGCCGTGCGGGCAGCGAGGACGTTCATCGGGTCCAGCGGAAACTGCCCGTCCAGCCATTCCCTGTGCTGCTCCACAAAAATTCGGTGATTCGTTGCCTGCAATGCGAGGGCATCAGCGGAGGAGGCCGAACTGCCGAACTCATAGTGTATGATGGCGACGTCGGGGTCGAAGACCACCCGGCGCCCGCTTTCCCATAGGCGCAGGCAGTAGTCGGTCTCCTCGTAATAGGCGGGGGCGTAGCGCTCGTCGAAGCCGCTCAGCTCCCGCCACACCGTCATGGACGTGAGCAGGAAGGCACCGGAGCAGTAGTCCACATCCCGTTGGAACATGAAGTCGGGCGCGTTCGGGTCCTGGCCGCGGCCATAGCCGGCGGCGGCGCCGTTGCGCCACAAAATGGATCCAGCCTCCTGCAGCGTCCCATCCGGCAGGATGATGCGCCCGCCCACGGCGCCGATATCGGGCCGGGAATCGAGGGTTCGGAGCGCAGCGGCGACGGCGCCGGGAAGGAGTTGCGCGTCGTTGTTCAGCAGCAACAGCGCGTTCCCTGTCGCCGAGCGCGCGGCCAAGTTCACGCCTTTGAGGAAGTGCAGGTTCGTCTTGTTGCGGATGATCTCCGGTCCCTCGATCCGATCCAACAACATGGCGGTGCGGTCAGTCGAGGCGTTGTCGAGGATCACCACCTCTACGCGAGGTCCACCATCTGCCAGCGTCTCGGCGATGGAGCCCAGGCATCCGAAGGTGAGCTCCGCCTGATTGTGGAGAACGAGGACGATGCTGACCTCGGGACGCTCCGCCCGCGGCAGGCGAAGTTTCGCTGCGCCCGAAAGGAAGGCGTCAAGGCGCGCCGAGAGCATCGCGCGCATCGCCGTCTTCGCCGGATTGGCAGGGGCGGTCCCTTCCTCGGCCAGCGCGGCCATCATGGGCTGTGGCGAGGGCGGGAGCGCGTCGGCAAAGGGTATCGGGAGGGGTGCGGGCGGTGCCGGCCGGAGACGCCTCTCCCGTATCAGCCGCATGCCGACGCGGAGCGGGCGAGTCAATCGCCAGGACGTGGAGCTGACATACTGCAGGGCGACGGCCTGGACGGTCTGCTGTGCCTCCGCTCTGGTCCGGTGCAGCGCATCGGCCATGGCGTCGCGTTCCTGCTGGGCCTGAGCCATGCGCGTCTCGAGATCACGCAATGAACGCTCAAGATCCTGCCTGTGCTCGTGCTGCTGTACCCGCAGGCTGGCCGAGAGCCGCATGACCAGATCGTCCCGAGCGTTGATTATACGATCCCGCGCAGTCAGCGCAGCGCTGCGTGCGGCAGCCGTATTGCTGAGCACTTGGATCAGGGCATCTTTGGACGCCAGTTGCTCGCGCAAGGCCTCTAGCAGGTTTTCCCGCCAGTCAGCTTCCCGCTGAGCTGTGGTACCCGTTGCGGAGACTTGCGCAGCCAATGCATTGGTCTCCGCCGTCAGATCGGCGATGTGCCGGTCCTTGGCCGCGATCTGTTCTTGCAGGGCCAAAGCATCCGCCTGGCGCTGGAATGCCTCGCCTCGTGCGGCGATGCGGCGGCGGAAATCTGCGGCGTCCTTCGGCGGTAGCGCGAAGAGGGATCTCAAGGCCGACGGCTGATCCATCCCCACGCCAAGCAAGCCCAGGCCGTTGGAATGGTCGAAGGAGAAGGAGGGATATTGCGTCCGCAGCTCCTCCCAAAGACGCCAAACTCCAAAGCCTCTCTCCCTGACATTGATGTCGTGGAACAGCACGACGCCGCGCGGAGACAGTGCGGAGCGCCAAGCCTCGAAGTCGTGCCCCGCCGCCTCGTAGCTGTGCAGTCCATCGATGTGCAGCAGGTCGATGCCGCTGTCCGGACCACCATCGGGGAAGTAGCTACGCGCGTCATCGAAGGTGGTGCGGAGGAGCGTAGAGAACTGCGCGAAATGCGCGGCGTTGAACGCGGCGACATCTGCGTAGACATCCTCCCCATAAAAGCCAGCGTGCTCATCTCCCTGCCACGTGTCCACGGCATAGGCCCGCGCGCCCGGGCAGAAGGCATTGATGGCCTGGCAGAATGCGAAATAGGAATTCCCGGAGTGGGTGCCCAGCTCTACCAGGCAACCTGGCCGCAACGCCTTCACGAGCCAGAAGGCAAAGGGAATATGTCCCGCCCAGGGACCGGGTTGGGCAATGCGCACCGCCCCCCAGGTCATCTCGTCGCCCAAAGCCGGTGTCTCAAGTTTGTCCAACATACGCTGAAACCAGTCCTTGCGCGATGGGCTCTTGCAGACTGGACGAGCGTTGAAATCAAGCCTATTTTTATTCTCGCGAGGCTTTCTTTGAGCAACTTAAAGGTGTTGTCCGGACGCGGTCATCACGCATGGAGTGCAGCAAGGCCTCCGTTTAAACAACGGCTGTGCGCTGAGGGATGGGCATGAAGCTTGCCGACGAAACGGTCGAGGCCGCCGACCTTGCCCGCCGGGACAAGGTTAATGAGGTTTGGTCTGCGGCTTCTGCCCGGGATGCACAGGTCCTGGGTCAATATTGGCTGGCGCAGCCCGTGGTTCGCGACCGCGTAAACCGCCTGGCTTCCGGCCGGCCGGATCAGGACGCTTACGGCCATCTCATGGAGCTACTTGCTATGCGCGGATGGCGCTTGCCTATTGGCCATGCGCTCTCCCTCGGCTGCGGCTTCGGCGGTCTTGAGCGGGACCTCGTCGGGCGCGGATTGGTGACGCGGATGGATGCGCTCGACCTCGCAGAGGGCGCGATCCTTGAAGCGCGGCGCCTTGCTGCGGACGCCGGACTTGGCGACCGCATCCGATACTGGGTGGCGGATCTTGAGGCGGCGAATTTCGCGCCTGGCAGCGCAGACGTCATCTTCGCGCATTCATCCGTTCACCATGTGGAGCGGCTGGAGGAGCTCTTCGCGGCTGTGAAGCAAGCCCTGCGCCCTGGCGGGGTTTTCCACCTATACGAGTTCGTCGGCGCTACGCGCTTCCAGTGGACGGACGCGCAGCTCCGCCTAGGCAATGCTCTCCTGGACTCTCTGTCGGAGCGGCTGCGGCGCCTGCCCAGCGGCAAGCCGAAAGACAGGCTGACACGCCCCACCATCGAGCAAATGGTGGCGGCGGATCCGACCGAAGCGATCCGCTCGGCCGAGATCCTATCGCTGATGCGTGAGCACTTCACCATTCTGGAGGAGCGGCCGCTCGGCGGCGCGCTGTTGCACAACGTGCTTGGAGATATCGCGCAGAACTTTCGCCCGGACGATCCCGAGGATTGCGCCGTGCTGGAGCGCTTCTTCGCGGCCGAGGACGCCGCTATGGCCGATGGCACGATCGGCTCCGACTTCGCCACGATCACTGCCATGGTGCCGAAAACGCCGAACCGCCCGCGCTCCCGGCTGACCAGCCTGCTCCTTCTCGCACCACCCGTCCGGCGCCTTTATGTCGCATTGCAGCAGGTCCAAGCGGAGCTGGTCCGGCTTAGGGCCGAGCAAGCTCATTTTTCCTCCGAGGTGGCACGGCTTTCCCAAGCCGTGGATAACCTCAAGGCCTCATCGACCAAGCCGGAATAACGGGCACCCTCGACCGCAACAGATAAAGTGCGGCGAGCCCGCCTCCGATCAGAGCCCGATCTGCCGCAACAGGGCGTCCAGCCGATCTCGCCAACGCGAGAGTGACAGGGTCTCTGCTGCATAGGTCAGCCCGCCGGCCGAGAGGCGGTTCCAGAGCGCCTCATCGGTGTAGACGTCGCGTAAGCGGGCGGCGAAGGCGGCTGGGTCGTTCTCGACCAGAACTCCCGCAGCCTCAGACAGGGACATGCCCTCCGCCGCCACGGAAGTGGCGATGCAGGGCACGCCTGCCGCAAGGCTGGAGGCAACCTTGCCTTTCGCCCCCGCCCCGAAGCGCAACGGTGCGATGGTCAGGCGCAGCCCCTCGAACCACGGAACGACATTCGGCATGTGACCGAGCGAGCGCACGCGACCGGGTACGCCCGCGAGCAGGTCGGCCGGGAAGTCCGCGCCGACGATCGTCAACTGGAGTTCAGGCAGATCGCGTAAGACGAGGGGCCACATTTCCGCCAGGAAGTACCGCATCCCATCGACGTTCGGCGCATGGGCAAAGCCGCCGATGAAGCCGATGCCGGTACGCCGCGCGAAGCTGGTGGAAGGCGGTATCAGGGCCCGGGCGAGCGGCATCTCCGCGACCAAGGCCTCTGGAACCTCCCTTGCCAAGAGGTTGAATTCGGCCCGTGAGACGACAAGGGTGGCATCGCTGCCACGGATGATCTCCTCCTCCCGCGCGCGCACGTCGCGCACGGCCGCCCGGAGTGCGGCATCGTCCGTGGCTTCCGCTCTGCGCTCTTCACGCAGGAACGCCAGGTCGATCGTATTGAAGATGACCCGTGCCGCCAGGGAATGGCGCCGTACCGCTTCCAAGAAACGGCCACCACAATAGACGCGGCAGAGCACGCAAAGATCGAGCGAACGGCCCTGGTGCACCAGGAACTCGTCCACTGAGGCAGCATCGAATGGCAGCAGGCAGCGCAAGCCGCTGCGTATCAACGCGTCGCGTTCCGGCGAAGGGTCGTTGTGCTGCCGCGCGGCCGCCAGGATCACGTCGAAGCCAAGCGCTTCGAGCGCATGCACGAGATTGATGATATCAATCGAGCCTGAGTCGCGGTCCGGCTGCGGCCAGTGATCATCTATGACCAGGACGCGCCCCCTCGAAGGCTTCAAGGCTGGTACAGGGGCCAGGGTGGCAGGCGCCGCGCCCGTTCGTTTGACCCAAGCACGCCTGATCCAGGTGCGAATGCCGATGGGCAGTCGTTGGTAAGCACGCCTGGCAAGCGTGTAAGCCCGGTAAGGTGGCAGGCTCTCTAGATACTGCAGTGGTTTGCGAAGTTCAGCGATCTGGGCTTGAGCTTGGGCCAAAGCATCGCGGTCTCGCCGCATCTGCGCTGCGGCGACTGCAGCCGGAATCATTGGGACAGCTTCGGACTTGGTCGGAGGGTCAGACAATCGAAGCCTACCGTTGTTTAAAGCCAAGGTTTAGACACGGTAGCAGAGTGCAACCGGATTGCGAAGGCATGCTGTTGCTATTCCCAGGTATGCCATCATCCGCCGCTCAGCCACAACGCACTTGCGGAGGCTGGTGACGGTCGGTCAGACGTCGCGCAAGGTCATGAGCAGGGGGCAGTGAATAGGAAGAAGCTTCTTCGGTGCCGCGGGCCACAACCGGTTTCTCATTGCCTGGACCAATGAAGGGCGGGTACGACTCAAACGGTCGGTTCCCGCCCGGCGGTGTGGGACGTCGCTGCCAAATCCGAAGCGGCCATCGAGGTGGTTCATGGCAGGGCCGGGCTGCGGCGACCGACAACTAGGACCTGCAATCGAGCACCATGATTGACCAAACCATTGCCCTTCGACGCCTGCTGGAGAAGATCGGCGACGCTACCATTCACCATGAGGGGATCATTTTCGCAGTCGAGCTTACGAGAGCAGGGGATGGAAAGAGCGAGACTTGCAGAGGCGGGTCGGAACCGCGGAGCCATAAGTCCCGAAGCTCGGGCCAAGGATTTACTTCTCTACCTCCCTTGGGCCTCGGCACCTCAGCGCAGAATGGACGGTGTTGGCATCTTCGCGAACAAGGCTGCGACCATACACATCATTCGCACGATCTCGCTGGAGCAATCCGACTAACGGGTCACCGAGCGCTCGCGCTAAATGGTCCTGAAGCAGTCAGGGCCATCGGCAATACTGGCTCCGACGTGCTCGCGCCGAGCCCGCCAAAACCTGCCGCACCTGCATCACGCATCCGGAACGACCCTGCAACCACGGTTGTCATGCAGGCTGCTGTAGGTAATTGACCTAGACCGAGCCACTTTAGAATATTCGAGCATAGCATGTGTGCCACGCTTCCCGTCCATCTCCGGCGAAATGATATATGATATTGCAAGGACTCATATCCTCCCTGAAGCGTTTGGTCCCGAGCCAGAGCAGGATACGGAACCGAGCCCGGCTCTGGCGGGAGGTGGAACTTGGCAGCTGCCACAGCTTGGACGGCTTCCGCAACTTGACGGCGTCGCTGCAGGAGAGGCAGCGAAACATGGCGCAGCATGAACGCTCGATGATCCGGCCGGAGCCGATTTTCGCAGTGCCCGGCCATTGCTGGGTCTGCGACCGAGATTCGTCCTTCCAAGTCAGCTACGACAACTGCTTCACCGCTGATGACGGTACGCGCATACCGAACTGGCGCGAGCATTTGGTTTGCCCGACTTGTGGCCTGAACAACCGCATGCGCGCCGCACTGATGTTCATGACGGAGACAACGGGTGCCGCCGGAGCCGTTTACGTCACCGAGCAGATGACACCGCTTTACAAGGCGACCGCAGCGCGCTTCCCCTACCTGACCGGCAGCGAATACCTGCGCGACGGCACTACGCCCGGCCAGACCAATGCCGCTGGCTTACGGCATGAGGACGTGACAGCGCTGACACTGAAGACCGGCAGTTTCGCCTGCATCGGCAGCTTCGATGTGCTGGAGCACGTACCTGACCACATGGCGGGCTTGCACGAATTCGCCCGATGCTTGAGGCCAGGCGGCCGGCTGCTGATGACGGTGCCCTTCGCACTGGAGTCGCACCCGCATGTCGTCCGAGCGGAACTCGACGCCGATGGCGGTATTCGCCACATCCTGCCGCCGGAGTATCATGGTGATCCCCTCGATGGTTCTGGTGTGTTGTGCTTCCGGCATTTTGGTTGGGCACTGATCGAGGAGCTACGCTTGGCAGGGTTCCGCGACGTACGCATGGTGTTTTTCTGGTCGCCGGAACTTGGGCATCTCGGCGGCATGCAATCAATCTTGGAGGCGACCCGCGGGTGAAGACCCAAAAGCTCTAAGCTCTGTGACTCGAGTGGCTGGCTGACCATTCGGTTCTGCATCGGCTTCTGACTGTGCGCCTTGAGACGTTCTCCCGGCTTTCCGGAAGATCCGACCATGACCAGGACAAGCCTGGACGACGCCGAATGGATGTCGCTGATGCTGGTGCTGCAGCAGATCCCGCTCGCGTGGAAGCATGATCAGGTGGCGCTTCACCGCTTTGTCGAGGCGGCGCTTTGGAATTGCCGCACGGGCGCGCCGTGGCGTGACTTGCCAGACGCGCTGGGCTGCTGGTCCAGCGTTTATCATCGCTGGCGGCGATGGTGCCTACGCAGCTGGTGGGAGCTGGTCTTTGAGCCGCTCCGCCCGAGCCGGCCCGCCGACGGGCTGCTGCTGCTCGACAGCACCACCTGCAAGGCCGACCGGGCCTCGAGCGGGGCGGCGGGCAGCACGGCCGCCGAGGCGCTCGGCCGCAGTCGTGGCGGGCTGTGCTCCAAGCTGCATGCCTGCGCTGATAGCGCGGGCCGGGTCCTGCAGCTGATCGCCAGCCCCGGACAGCACTCCGACCTATGTTATGCGACGGCGCTCGCCTCGGGCATCCCGGCCTGCGATGCCGCGCTCGATCGTGGTTACATCTCGGCGCCGCTCCGCGCGAGCTTTGCCGCCAGGGGCTGCACCGTCCATACCCCGCCCAGGCACGGCATGGTCGATCCGCCGGACTGAGATCCCACGCTGTACGCCCGGCACCACGCCATCGAGAACCTGTTCTCCCGGCTCAAGGACTGGGTGCGCATCGCCCTCAGGCACGACAAAAGCCGTCGCAGTTGGATGAGCTTCGCCCATCTCGCCGCCACCATCCTCAACCTGCGCATCGCAGAGTTCCAGTCACAGAGCCTATCGAGAGAAGTGCCGCGGCGTTACCGCATGAATCGGGTAGGGGACAGTGTGGAGCGAGCCGACATACTAGGACTGTTCCTCTTTCGGTCTCCAGATGCCCAGCGTGCCATTAAGTAGAGCCAGAGCCGCCGTCGCCAAATTGCCGGACAGAACCGCAGACGATGATGGCACCCTTGTCTGTAGGTCTTCGTTGGCGGTCGGTTTGCGCGGTTGAGGCGAGCAGTTCGGCGCAGGAGGTAGCACAGCACTTTGAGACAAGCCGCTTGGTGGCGATCAAGCTGATGCCGCGAATCCGGGAGCCGGGCAGCACGGGCGCCTTCCAGGGTCGGCAGCTATCGGAACCCCCTGCTGGCAGAGCATGAAGCCCTGTTGCATGACCTGACCAAGGCCAAGCCGGTCATCACCTTGGCCTAGGTTCAGATGGAGGTAAGAAGCTCTACACCATGAGACCCCTTCCTGCGTCTAGAGCACTTTGATGTTGCTTGGAATCGCGCGTTCTGATTCGACGCTGTTGAT
>NZ_JCACHA010000610.1:7838-17030 GCF_059503625.1 Skermanella sp. | reverse complement strand
GGATGCGGAAGACGGGCGCCGGAGCGGTCGGCGCTGGTCTGGCAGCAGGTGCGGTGTTGGTTTTGGCTGCGGAATGCCGGGGCTTCAGGGCTTGGGGCTGTTCCGTAGGAGCGGCGGCAACGGTGGCGGGTTCGGGTTCGGGCAGGATGGCGGGTGGATCGGGCTGTTCCGGCTGGCCGGCGGGTGGCGGTTCCGCAGGCGGTGCGGGTGCTTCGGCGAGCGGTTCCAGCGGCGGGTCTTCGTCTTCGCGCGGGTCGAACAGGCAGGTGCTGAGGTCGTCGTCCGGGCTGTCGGTGTAGAGGCTGAAGCGCCGGTCATGGACGATGCCGCGCAGCTTGAGCTTCAGTTCGATCGCCATCAGGGCGGCGGTCGGGCGCTCCAGGCGGACCGCCATCTCCACGACCTGCCCGGTTTCCTGGACGGCCTCCGCGATGGAGGCATCGCGCGCCATCATCCATTCCCGCCGAAATTCCTCGACACGTAGACGAATGTCACTATTCGCCATCAAAACACTACCCCGCTGCCGCGCGCCCTGGGGTGAATAGCCGGCCAGCCGGGACGCCTGGGCGAGGTTGGCGCCGCGTGAGGCGTGGAAGGCGAAAAGCTCCTGGCGGGGGAGGAGTTGGCGGCGGGGGGTTGGGACGGGTACGGGCACGATGCAGTTTCCTTGGGAAAGCTTCAAACTAGAAATTCTGTCCTATAAAACTGGCTATTTCAATGACTTTCATCCTATTAACATCTTTGATACCAGAAGCAAAGTAAGCGCAGCAGACGAAAATTATGGTGAAAGAGATTCCGGATCAGGGAGAAAGTTCTCAATCCGTAACTGCATGACTTGGTCCATCACGCGGAAATGGGCGTGGCAGATAGGCTCCAACAAACATGGTTTTGCATGTTTCCACGACCCTACCTTATGCGATCCGCAGCTTTATCGAGCTTGTACGGATGTATCAGAATCGTCGCAACTCGTGTTCCGCTGTGTCCATTCTCCCGCATTATCCGCCGGCTGACGAATGAATCGAGAATCAGACAGTTGCACCGATCACCGCCGCACAGGTGTTATGGACTGTCGGTCCGTCACCGACTTACCGTCTTGAATTGTCCGACGCCGAGAGTCGGATCAAACACCCGCATAGCTTGCGAGCTCTCATCAATGCCAGCGTGATCGGACAACTAGATCTTGAAACAAGATTAGGTCAGTAATTCAGGCATATATAATTCCTTGCCGTGCTTTGACTCATCGGCGGAACCCTTTGCTCGCACACCTGTCAAAGACGTATACAATAAACGTGGAGAGCGAGATCATGGGTCTACTCGATCATATCTTGAGCGGCATGGCAGGCACCGCGGGTGGTGGGCAATCTTCAGGCATCCAGAATGTATTGACGTCTCTGCTGGGTGGGGGCAGTTCGCAAAGCGGCATGATGGGTCAGCCGGGAATGACTGGCGGTGGGATTGGTAACTTACTACAGCTTGTCAGCATGTTTCAGAACAGCGGCCATGGCGGCATCGTGGATTCATGGGTCGGTACGGGCCAGAACCAGAACATTTCGCCTGACCAACTTCACTCCGTGCTGGGCGAAGACCGGGTTAGTGATCTTTCCCATCAGTCCGGAATGCCAACTCACGATCTCCTCTCGCAGCTCTCCCAGCATCTTCCACAGATCATCGATCAATTAACGCCGAACGGCAGACTGCCTTGATCCTGCGCTGATGCAGCCTGCTGAGGTTTTGGCTGGAGAGGGAAAGGTGTCAGAGTGAAGCATCGACCAGCCTGCCCGCCCCATAGGTTGGGAGACAAGAACGCAAGTTCCATCCATATCTGTTCCACCCTAGCCCCTTTACTTCTGGCTTCCAGCCGCACAGACGGCTTCGGCCATGTCGTGAGCGCCCTTGGCTGGGGTACGCATGCGCTTGGGCCGCTCTCGTTCCGCGCCGCAACGTATTCCGGCGTGTTCACGCTTCTGCCGCTGCTCACGGGCGAGGGCCGCGCTCACCACGGCGCGATTCTTGAGCAGGCGGCACGGCTTGCCGAGGCGGGCAAGGTCGTGCCGCTGGTGGACCCTCGCCGCTATAGGCTGGAGACGGTCCACGATGGCTACCGCGACCTCGAAGCCCAAACCGCCCAAGGCAAACTGGTGGTCGGCATCGCCGAGGCCTGCCAGCCGATCCGGTAATCGGGGCGACCGGCTCGCCCCCTCCCGAATGCACACCCCCAGATGGCAGAACTGACGAGACTTAACCTGGATCAAGCCGAACTGCAAGGTAAGGTATTATTAGATGGGGTCTATGGAAAGGCTTGATACGCGCATGTCACTTCTTTCTATAGCGCCATCACACACTCATAGGGAGGATTGAAATGTCCCATATTATCGGCACGCCTGCCGGTGAGGTCATCAACGGAACAAATCAGTTCGATTTCATACTTGGCCTTGGCGGCAACGACACGATCACAGGAAACAATGCCGGCGACTGGATCTTTGCGGGAGACGGGGACGACACCGCAAGCGGCAACAATGGCACCGATGTCGTATCCGGAGGATCGGGGAACGATACCCTGTTCGGCAACAACGGGGACGACGCTCTTTCCGGCGAGGACGGCTCCGATGTGCTAACCGGAGGCAATGGTTCGGATACGATGCTCGGCGGCTCAGGCGCCGATGTTCTCAACATCGATAAGGACGATGTGTTCGCCAGTGGCGACGCAGGTCTCGATACCGCCTCGCTGGCCGGCGGCGGGCATTTCAATCTGAGAGGCGAGCTTGCCGGGTTCGAGACGATCACGCAGGGCAGCGCGAATTCGACGCTCAGTCTGGACAACCTTCTCTTCCAGACCGTCGAAGGAAACAAAATCACCATAAGTCTCGACGGCGGTGAGGATACCGTCAACATCTTCTACGACGGGTCCGTGCTCGACTTCGACAAAGGCAGCAGCGCAGCCGGCGAGGTGATCTTCGGAAATACCGGCGGATCCCTGAACAAGGTCATCGATTTCGTCAACGTCGAACACCTGAACTTCACCAACACGAATACGGGAGCATTCGGCAATTACGACGTTTGGCTGGCGTGACCTGTCAGTAGACAGGGGTGCCCGTTCACCCCGCCCCGGCAGCCGGGATTATGTCGTCGGCCAGAATTGAGTTAAGGTCGCTGATATAGCCGCCCGAGCGAGCCGGTCGCGTAGGGTCGGAGGTGACGACGACGGTCAGGCCCAGCGAGGGGACCACGTAGATCATCTGGCCGCCGAACCCGCGTGCATAAGCCACCTTCCGGCCCTGCGCTTCCGTCAGGAACCAGCCATAACCGTAGTCGTCGCCGGAGAACGGGGAGCGTGCGCGCGGCTGCCACGAGGCTTCGATCCAGGCCGCGCTCAGGACCCTCGATCCCTGCCAGACGCCGTTGCTCCGCCACATCTCGCCGAAGCGGAACAGGGCGAGCGGCGAGAGCGCCATGTTGTTGCCGCCCATGTAGAAACCCTGCGGATCGCGTGTCCAGGGCTGGATGGCGATGCCGAGCGGATCGGCGAGCCAGTCCCGCGTGAGCGCGAGCAGGCTCCGCTTGGAGGCACGGGCCAGTGCAGCACCCAGCACGTGATAGCTGCCCGTGGAATACAGCATCCGCTCGCCGGGTTCGGTCACGAAGGGCCGGCCGAGGGCGAAGGCTATCCAGTTCGGGCTTTCGACCCAGCGGCCATAGTTGGGGCCGGAGGTCGGCTCCAGGCCGGCCTGCATCGTCAGGAGTTGGGCGACGGTGAGCTTGCGGACCCTCGGGTCGGCGGAGGGCGGAAGCAGCTCGGGCATGATGTCGGCAAGGGGCTGATCGACGCCGTTCAGGACGCCCCGGTCGAGCGCCATGCCGGCAAGCGTGGCGACGATCGTCTTCGACACCGACTTGACGTTTACCGGGCGGTCGAGGGCGGGGCCGCGGAACGCCTCTCCGATCACGATGTCGCCGTTCAAGCCGACGATCAAGCCGTTGAGCTGGTCGAGGCGCGCTGCCCGCGCCCGCGCCCTGGCCAGCAGCGCGGGATCGAGGGAGGTTACCGGGACCGGGGCGGGCGCCTCGGCGGATTGGGCCGGGCAGTGCCAGGGCAGCGCCGCGCCGAAGGAAGCCATGGCTGCCACCTTCAGTATGTCGCGCCGGTGGAAGTTTGGAGCGGGAGGATCGATCTGAGCGGGACGTGTCATGAGCAGCTATTTGGACCGCGACGGTCCCGATCCAAGCACCGCCGCGAACTCCCGCACGGGCGGAACCAGCCATGTGCGCGGGGGGTTCTGAAAGGCCGGTCTTCGGTCTATGATGGGCTTTTAGAGGGAGTTAACCATGGCCACTCGAAACTGGTCCCGCTTTCCCAAGACATACGTATTGGCGTCGCGTCTGAACGACGGCCGGAAAGCGGCGAGCCTCCAGGAACTTGAAGACGCGATCGGAAGGGTTCTTGAGGGGGCGCTGGCCGGGATGGACACGGGGTCGCATTCCTACCGGGATATCCTCGGCCTGCTGGAAATCGTCGTTCACCGGGACATGCCGGCACGTGCCCTCGACCCCCAGTCGGAGACTGGGATTTACAAGCTGTTCGAAGAACGGACCCGGCTCAAGGACATCATGAAGGCGTTCCATGAAGCGAACCGGAGAGACAAGCTGGAGGTAAACGCGAAAGCCGTCGTCGCTGTCGAAAAATTCTACATCGACTATCTGTGGCTGGAAAATCTGGTGCGGTCGGGACTGCCGCTTTCCGACGATCTGTTCGTGAAAGACGATCCGGACCTGTCGAACAGGGTCCTTCGGGATGCGCTTACCAATGCCTCCCAGCACTTTACGGTTGCCTACTATTTCCTGGCGCAGAAGGACAAGTTGAAGCGGCCGAAAGACCCTGGACCGGCCCCGCAGAACGCCCTCAAGGCGCTGCTGGTCTCGCCCCCGGAATACGAGATGCCCCTTTCCCAGGAAGAGCTGCTGGATAAGATCATCAAGCGCACCGAAGACGAACCCACGCGATCCAGCCTCAGCCACGATTACGCCAGGCCGTTTCGCCATATCCCGTTCAGCGCCTATCCGTCTGCCGCCTCGAAGGTGCTGGGCGACGTGATCAACGATCCCAGGATAGCCTTCGATACATGGTCCGCAGCTCATGGGGCATGGGTCTACCAGGATCAGATCAAGCAGTCCGCCAGGGCGGTGATCGGCCGGACAGGATCGGCGGACAGGAGGCCGGCGAGCGAGGTCTGACGAGACGGGTGCGGCGCCGGAATGCGGAAAGCCGGGAACTCCATGCGACGCCTGACGGTTCCCTCTGCCGTGGCGCAAACCGCAGGAGAATCCGCATGCAACGCAAAATCATCGTCACCGGTTCGCATGGCGTGATCGGACGCGCCGCCGCCATGCGGCTTGCCGGCCAGCCCGACACCAAGGTCTACGGACTGGCGCGGCGCACCGAACCCGCGATCGAGGCCGTGGAAGCCGTTTCCGTGGACCTTACCCGCCCCGAACAGGTCCGGGACGCGCTGTCCGGCATCCGCGACGTCACGCATATCGTCTTCGGCGCCTATATCGAGAAGCCGACGCCGGCCGAGAAGAGCGAGCTGAACGTCGCGATCCTGCGCAATCTGCTGGACGTGGTCGAGGAAAGCTCGCCGAGCCTCCGGCACGTCACCTTCTATCAGGGCGGCAAGGCCTACGGCGCCGATCTCGGCCCGTTCAAGACGCCCGCGCGCGAAGACGACCCGCGGCTGATGCCGCCGAACTTCTACTACGATCAGGAAGACCTGCTGCGCGAACGCCAGAAGGGCAAGGACTGGGCTTTCACGGCGTTGCGTCCGGAAGCGGTCTGCGGCTTCGCGGTCGGCAATCCGATGAACCTGTCGATGGTGATCGCCGTCTATGCCTCGATCTCGCGGGAACTCGGCATTCCGCTACGGTTCCCCGGTACGGAAGCGGCCTACCGGGCGCTCTATCAGGTCACGTCGGCCGATATCCTGGCGGAGGCCGCCGACTGGGCGGGTCAAACGGCGGCGGCGCGCAACGAGATCTTCAACATCACCAACGGCGATTACTTCCGCTGGCAGCATATGTGGCCGAAGATCGCCCGCATGTTCGGCATGGACTGGGCCGATCCGGTCCCGACTCCGCTGTCCACCTACATGACCGACAAGGGCGCGCTGTGGGACGGCATGGTCGCCAAATACGGCCTGCAACCGATCTCCTACGACAAGATCGCCTCGTGGCCGTTCGGCGACTTCATCTTCAACAGCGGCTTCGACAACATCAGCAGCACGATCAAGGCGCGGCAGGCGGGATTTCAGGCCTGCATCGATACGGAATACATGTTCGAAGGCCTGTTCCGCCGGCTGCGCGAGGACCGGGTAATCCCGCCGCTGCCGTGAGACCCTGAAAGCGCCTGCAAGATGCTGAAAAGCCGCACCGAAAAGGATCAGTGAGAGACATGAAGGGAATTGTTCTGCGCTCGCCGGGCGGGCTAGACCGTCTGGAATCGGTCGAGATGCCCGATCCCGGCCAGCCCGGTCCGGGCGAGATCCGGGTCCGGGTCCATGCGAGTTCGCTCAACTACCATGACTATGGCGTCGCGACCGGCAGGATGCCGGCGGCGGACGGACGCATTCCGATGTCGGACGGCGCCGGCGTCGTGGAAGCCGTTGGCGATGGCGTGACGGAGTTCGCGGCGGGCGATGCGGTCGTTTCCTGCTTCTTCCCGACTTGGCAGGACGGTCCGGCCACGATCGGAGACTTCAAGTCCACTCCCGGCGACGGGATCGACGGCTATGCCTGCGAGACCGTCGTGCGGCCGGCGAGCTGGTTCACGTCGTCGCCCAAGGGCTACAGCCATGCGGAGGCGGCGACGCTGACGACGGCCGGGCTGACGGCTTGGCGCGCCCTGGTGGTCGACGGCGGGCTGAAGGCGGGCGACGTCGTACTGGTGCTCGGCACCGGCGGCGTCTCCATCTTCGCGCTTCAGTACGCCAAGATGATGGGCGCCACGGTGATCGTCACGTCGTCGTCCGACGAGAAGCTGGAGCGGGCGCGCAGCCTGGGGGCCGATCACACGATCAACTACCGGCAGCACGAGGACTGGGGCGTCCGGGCTCGCGACTGGACCGGCGGCCGCGGCGTCGACCATGTGGTCGAGGTCGGCGGACCGGGAACGCTGGCGCAGTCGATCGGCGCGGTCCGCATCGGCGGGCACATCTCGCTGATCGGCGTGCTGACCGGCCGGGCGGGCGAGGTCCCGACCGCCGCGCTGATGGCCAAGCAGGCCCGCCTTCAGGGCCTGATCGTCGGCAGCCGGCGCCATCAGCGGGAACTGGTGCGGGCAATCGAGGCCACCGGCACGCGGCCCGTGATCGACCGGAGCTTTCCGCTTGCCGAGATCGCCGACGCTTTCCGGCATCAGGAAGCGGGACGGCATTTCGGCAAGATCTGCCTGGAGTATTGAGGACGGGGCTGCCGGAGGCAGTGGAAATCGGTTTCGTTTGAAGATCAGGCCAGCCAGATCCCATCGTCGATGGCGGGCGCCAGCTTCGCCTGGTGTTCCGCCGACTCCGAAAAGCCCAGCACGACCTCCGCCCTGGTCATGCCGCCCTGCATGCCGTTTTGCCACGCCTCGACGCCGCCGCCCTCCCCTTCCCGGTCGAGAACGTTGCGGTAGAGCTGGCGGATGAAGCCCGTGTCGTCCAGGTCGCCGTATTTCTGCTGGAACTCCGGCGAGCCGGCGAAGCCGTCGGCCGCCCGCTGCGCCGTCATGCCGTCCTTGAGCGCCGCCGTCCAATTGGCGAGGCCGAGGGCGTCCGGCAGGCGATCCAGCGTCGTGTCGTACAGCCTTGCCACGACAGCCGCCTGATCGTCGCGCACCCAGATGCCCCGCTCCACCGCCGTCCGCGTCAGCTGGACGTTCTCGGCAGCTTCGGAGAAGCCCAGCACGACCTCGGCGCGGGTCATGCCGCCGGCCATGGCGGCGAGCCAGTTTTCGAGACCCGCCGGATCGGCGGCGCGGTCGAGGACATTCCGGTACAGCAAATCGACGAAGCCGGCGTCGTCCAGGTGGCCGTACCGGTTCTGGAACTCCGGCGAGCCGGTGAAACCGTCGGCGGCCTGACGGAGGGTCAGCGACGCGCTTTCCAGCGCCGTCACCCAGGATTTGAGGCCGCCGGCATCCGGCGTGCGGTCCAGCGTCGCGCCGTAAAGCCGGAAGATCTGCGCCGCGGCGTGTCCGGTGTCGGCGATCAGGCGGCCGTCGGTGAAGGAAAGAACTTCGACGTTCTGGAGGGTGTCGGTCCCTTCCGGTCCGGCGACGGTGCTGGCACCCTGGACGTCCAGCGTCACGGCATGGGCGCGGCGCGGCGCGTTCCAGACGGCGGTGTCGCTGCCGGGGCCGCCATAGACGAAGTCGTCGCCGATGCCGCCGCGGAGAACGTCGTTGCCGCCACCGCCGTTCAGCAGAAGACCCGCCGGTTCCGTGCCGCCGTAGGAGCCGCCGTCAGAGGGGGCGAAGGACGTGCCGCGGATCGCCGCCAGGGCCTCCAGCTTGGATTGGAGCGGCGTGCGCCAGTCCGTGTCGAGGATACCGCCGGTATCGCCGGAATTGGCATTCCACGACCAGTAGGCCCAGGATTGACCGGCCGAGGGCATGCCGGCATCGGTCGCGCCGTCGCCGTCGAGGTCTCCGTTCAGGGTGAGGACGATCCTGGACAGCCATTCCAGGTCCTTGGGGTCCTGCATCGTCGTGCCGAACTCGCCGAGCAGGACGGGCGCTATGTTCTGGCGCACGATGTAGCCCCACTGGGTGTCGAACACCTGCGGGAGCCGGGCGGCGTAGTCGTCGCCCTGGAACCAGGGCTGGGGGTGGATCGAGTTGGGATAGTCGTGGGCCGAATAGACCAGCTTGCCGCCGACCGGCAGGACGACGGGGTGGTCCGCGACGCCCTGGAGATTGCCGCCCCACCAGTAATAGCTGTCGTTGTACTTCTCGATGCCTTCGACCAGGATCAGCCAGTCCGGATTGACCTGCTGGATCGCGGCGCCGGCCCGTTCCGCCGCGGCTTTCCAGTCCGTCGCGGCGACGCCGTCGCCCCAGGTGGCCGATTTGTGGGGCTCGTTGTGGAGGTCGGCCGCGACGACCGTGGCGTTGCCCTTGTAGCGCTGGGCGAGCATGACCCAGTCGTCGATCCAGCCCTGTTC
>NZ_JCACHA010000610.1:0-7828 GCF_059503625.1 Skermanella sp. | reverse complement strand
TGAAGGCGCCGTCGTACCACAGGCCGTTGGCGTTGGGGCCGTCGCCGGCGCTGCTGCGGTGGTGGTCCAGGATGATCTTCATCCCGAGCTGCCCCGCGTAATCGACGATCCTGTCGATGATCTCGAGGCCCGACAGCCCGATCAGGTCGGGGTTCAGCGTGGCGCTGATATTGGCCGGCGACTTGCCGGCCAGCAGCTCGGACGAGTAGGGAAGACGGATCGCGTTGAAGCCCAGATCCGCCATCTGCTTCATCATGTCCTGCCAGGCCCGGACGTTCAGCCCGTCCGGCGAGGCGCGCGACGTTTCCAGTCCGAACCAGTTGACGGCGGCCAGCCGGACGGCCGCGCCGGCGGCATCGACGATCTCGTTGCCGCGTGTCGACAGGAAACCGTCGGCCCGGTGGTCAGGTTCGGCCGGCGAGGGACCGTCGTCGTCGTGGATGCGTCCGCTTGCCTCCCATCGCGCCGGTATGACGCCCACCGGCTCTGACAGGACCAGCTTGAGGGCTTTGTTGAGTTCGGGCGTCGTGTCGCCGGTCACCTCGACCGTGACGGTCGCCCGGGTCTGGCCGGGGGCGAAGGTCACGGTTCCGCCCGATCCGGTGAAGTCGCTGCCGACGGCCGCTCCGGCAGTCGAGGCCGTCTCCCACCGGATGCTGACCGGGGTCGCGGAGGCGTGCGACAGCGTCAGCTCGAACATGAGCGGAGAGGTCCCGGCATCGCCCTCGACCGTCCAGGCGTCGGTGACGGTGAGCGCCGGCGGCACTTGCGAGGATGGGCCGTCGGCGTCGAAAAAGACGGGCGGCGTCGGCTGGCCGGCCGCCGTGAAGCCGATGGTGGCTTTCTGGCCGGGCGCCAGCGTGCCGTTCATGTCGACATTGCCGAAGCGGGTGGCACCCGCCGGCGCGATCATTGCCGCTGCATTCCAGAAGGACTGAATAGCCCAGGGGGCGGTGAAGCCGAGACGCCAGTCGGTGACGGTCTCGGCTCCATCGTTGAAGACGTCGATTTCCGCCGCAAACCCCTGGTCCCATGTATTGGTCGTTCGAAAAACAGTTCTGATAGTCATGATTTTCAAAAAACGTTCCTGATGAATGCAGATCATTTATGCACAACTTGATGAAAATATCGATTTGGTAATCGGATTGGTTGCCGACGCATTGGAGCTATTTTTTTAGTTGTATTGCGACTGCCATAGATGCTTGGGCCGAGTTACGGCCGTTGCAGCAGGGTGCCCGCCGTCCGGAGAACCGCCCGAGTGATATCGCCGAGACGGCTGCTTGCGATGCGGCTGCGCTGCCAGAACAGAGGCACGTCGAGCGGCTGGTCCGGCATCAAGGCGACCAGCCGGCCGTTGCGCAGATGCTCGGCGACCAGCATCTCGGGGTTCATTCCCCATCCGAGGCCGACCAAGGCCGCATCGATGAACGACTGGGACGAGGGCAGCCAGTGGGTGGCCGACGCGATATCCGCTCCGAAAGCCTGCCGTATCCATTGCGTCTGGAGCCTGTCCTTGGTGTTGAAGGTCAGGCGCGGCGCCCGCGCGAGGGAAGCATCGTGCACCCCGCCGGAGAAGTGCCGGCGGACGAATTCCGGGCTGGCGGTCGCAATGTAGCGCAGGGCGCCCAGCGGCGTGCTGTCACAGCCCTGTACCGGCTTGGCGCCCGATGTCACGGCTGCCAGAACCTCACCCCGGCGCAGCCAATCGGCGCTGTGCTCCTGGTCGTCGATGACGAGGTCGAACAGGCAGTCCTGCGTCTGGGCCATGGCGGCGACGAACCACGTGGCGAGGCTGTCGGCATTGACCGCGATGCGTACCGTCACCTGCGGCCCCGTGTCCCGGATGCCTGGAAGCTCATGGCGCAGTTCGCTTTCCAGCAGCGCCACCTGTTCGACGTGCTGGCACAAACGCTGCCCCCCTGGCGTGCCGGTGCACGGGGTTCCCCTAACCACCAGGACCGTCCCGAGCTTCTCTTCCAGAAGCTTGACGCGCTGCGACACGGCCGAGGGGGTGACGTGAAGCTGCTGCGCAGCCCGTTCGAAGCTGCCGGTGCGGATGACGGCCGCCAAGGCGGCCAGCAGGGCATAATCCAGCATGAATTAGGGTTCCTTAACTTAGGTAAGTATCTTTAAGGATGCTAATGCGGTCCGCCATGCTAGTGAAGCCGCCATTCGCAATCGAGGTGGCCCGCCATGCTGTCTGCTTTCTTCCCCGGCCTTCTGTTAGGTCTCAGCCTGATCGTCGCCATCGGCGCGCAGAATGCCTTCGTACTCCGTCAAGGATTGCGCGGCGAGCACGTCCTGGCGGTTTGTCTGACCTGCGCGGTTTCGGATGCCATGCTGATCCTGGCCGGCGTCGGCGGCTTCGCCCAAGCCAGCAACTGGGTGCCGTGGCTCGAAACGGCGACACGGTACGCCGGTGCGGCTTTCCTGCTCGCCTACGGCCTGCGCAGTTTCTGGGCCGCGGCCCGCTCGGGCGGCGCCCTGGCCCCGGCCGATACCGTTCCCGTCAGTCTCGGTGCCACGCTGGCGACGTGTCTCGCGCTGACATGGCTGAACCCGCATGTCTACCTGGATACCGTGGTGCTGCTCGGTTCCGTGTCCACGCAGTTCGCGGAGAACAAGGGGCTTTTCGCGCTCGGCGCGATGACGGCCTCCTTCGTCTTCTTCTTTTCGCTGGGCTACGGTGCGCGCCTGCTACGGCCCGTCTTCGCCCGGCCGGGTGCATGGCGGGTGCTGGAACTGGGCATCGGCATCGTCATGTGCACGATTTCGGTGGCGCTGGTGGCCTGAAGCCAGGACCGGAGGCGAGCGGCCGTGCTTGCAGTCGTTCCGGCACGATTCAGCAGTGGCTGGAAATCGGAGCCAGTTGGCAGACGCCCGTACGGGACGCTCTCGGCGGCAGCGTCACTGCTGGACGGGCATAGCCACAACCGCTGCCGGCCAAGCATTCCTTTGCGTCCAATGAACCACTTCGAGGCGGCTCGGCCTTGGCTCCAGCGAATAAGTGCATCGTCAATGCGTATACGATAAGCAGGCTCACAACCCATATGGCAACGACGCACAACCTGCGATCCGTCGATTTGCCGGTTTGAGCCTTGATGATGTTGGTGAGCAATGCACTGCGCCAGAGCTGAAGACGGATCGATAAAATGTACATCAATACTTGGATTGCGCAATTTCGCTCATTGCTAGCTGTCTTACCCGTTAGTCTTACCCTGTTGCGGACCGACATCGCTCATGAGCACCGACGTCGCCGATCGGAGCGATCAACGCAGATAATGGATATGCGGGCGCGCATGATGGGCGGACACCTCGACGCGCGCCTCGACCGAAAAGACATCCTTCAGCAGATCCTCGGTCAGCACATCGCCCGGATGCCCGGACGCGACGACCCTGCCCTGTCTCAGGACAACCAGTCTGTCACAGAACATGGCAGCGTGATTGAGATCGTGAAGAGCGATGATGCTGGTCACCGAAAGACCGGAAACGAGCTTCAGGAGACCGATCTGGTGCTGGATGTCGAGGTGATTGGTCGGCTCGTCGAGGAGCAGTTCCTTCGGCGTCTGCGCCAGCGCCCTGGCTATGTGGGCGCGCTGCTTTTCGCCGCCCGACAGGCTATGCCAGTAGTCATTGCGCTTCCCGGCCATGCCCGCCTTCTCCAGCGCGTCCTCGACCGCCTGCTCGTCGGCGAGCGACCAGCCCGAGAACATGGAGCGATGCGGAAACCGGCCAAGCTTCACGACATCGATGACCCTCAGGTTGGCGTTCGTCGTCGCGTGCTGCTCGACGAAGGCGACGCGCTGCGCGATCGACTGGCGCGAGATCGACCGGACATCCTCCCGGTCGAGCATGACCCGGCCGGAATGCGGCGGCTTCAGCCCGGCAAGCAGGCGCAGGAGGGAGGTCTTGCCGGACCCGTTCGGTCCGAGCAGGCCGAGCAACTCGCCTGGTGCGGCTTCCAGGGAGACCGTATCGAGCACGGTCTTGCCGCCGATCTTCCACGTAAGCTGTTCAGCCCTGATGCTCATGACGCACGCTGGAACCGGTAGAGAATGACCGAAAAGAAGGGCACGCCGACCAGCGCCGTGACGACGCCGATGGGCAGGACCTGCTGCGGGATCAGGACCCGCGAAGCGATGTCGGCCAGCACCATGAAGATCGCTCCCCCGATCGCGCAAGCCGGCAGCAACCGGATATGGGCCGGTCCGACCAGGAAGCGGGCAGCATGCGGCACGACAAGGCCGACGAAACCGATCGAGCCGACCATGCTGACGATGGTGGCCGTTATCAGTGCGGTCAGCGCGAAGAGCGTGATACGCACCCGTCCGACATTGACACCGAGCGCCGACGCTGCCTCGTCGCCGAAAGCGAAGGCATCGAGAACCCGGGCGGCGAACAGACAGGCTGCAAGTCCAAAACCCACGACGATCGAAACCAGCACGAATTCGGGCCAGCGCACGCCGCCGAAACTGCCGAGCAGCCAGAACATCACGTCGCGCGCCTGCTGGGCATTGCCAGAGGTCGTCACGATATAGGACGTCGCTGCGTTGAAGAGCTGGGATGCGGCGACGCCGGCCAAAATGGTGCGGTCGGCACCGCCACGCGTGCCGTTCGACAGCAGTGCCACGAAGAAGAAGGCCGCGAAGGCTCCGGCAAAGGCACCCGCCGACAGAGAGAATGCGCCGGACCCGATGCCGAGGATGACGATCGCGACGGCGCCGGAAGAGGCGCCGGCCGATATGCCGAGGACATAGGGTTCGGCGAGCGGATTGCGCAGGAGCGACTGCATGATCGCCCCCGACAGCGAAAGGCCGGCGCCGCAGAAAGCCGCGACCAGCGCCCGGCTGAGCCTGTAGTCCCAGATCACGGTCTCGTGGATGCGGCTCAATTCGACCGACGTCCATCCCAGCCGGTTGGTCACGGCCGACAATGTCGTGGCGAGGGGAATCGGCAGATCGCCGATCCCCACGCTGATCCCGATGACGAGGGCGATCGCCACCAGAGATGCCGAGAGCATCGCCCCCAGGACGGTCAACCGCCCGATCATATGCTGTGTTTCGGTCACTTCAGCAAGCCGAGGGTCTTCAATTGCGCGACCACCTGCTCGGCGCCGTAAAGGGTGCGAACGGTCGGGTTCATCGCCTGGCCATCCATGACGACCATCGCGTTGTTCCGGACCGCCGGCATCTGGCTGACGGCCGGATCGGTGGTCAGGAACTTGATCTTGGCTTCCGGTTTGTCGAGTTCCCACCGGTTGCGGTCGAGACTGGCCACGACGATGACGTCCGGATTGGCGGCGATGATGCCCTCCCAGCCCAGCGTCGGCCATTCCGACTCAGATGCGATGGCGTTCGTGCCGCCAAGCAGGTCGGCGATGAATCCCGACGCTCCGTTCTTGCCGCCGAGATAGGCGTCGGCGGACGGCGAGGGGCTGGAGAACCAAAAGACGTAGGAGAGCTTCCGGCCGTCCTTCGGGACATTGGAGCGGAGCGCCGCCTCGCGTGCCTTGAAATCGGCGATCAATGCCTGGCCGTGATCCGCGACGTCGAAGATCCGGGACAGCTCATCGATCTCCTGGTAAAGCTGATCCATGCTCCAGAGCTGCGAACGGCTGCCATACACATCCTTGGCATTTTTGGTGTCGAGACATGTGCTGGGCGACAGATAGGTCGGGACGCCGACCTTGTCGAAATCCCCGCGCTTGGCGACCTTGCTGTTCGGGCCGAGCAGGACGGGCAGCGCAGCCGCGACGAAATCCGGGTCTTCGACGAGGATCGATTCGAAGGTCGGGAACTCGACGGTCAGGAGCTTGACCTTGGCATTCATCTCGGCCAGCTGCGGCATGACCTTGCTGGGCCAGAAGGCGGTGCCGACCATTCTGTCCTGCAGGCCGAGGAGCAGAAGGATCTCGGCGCTGTTCTGGCCGAGGCCGACCGCCCGCTTCGGCGGCTTCTCGATGGTGACCTGCGTGCCGCAGTTCTCGATGGTCAGCGGATAGCGCGTCGGATCGGCCAGGGACGGCGACGCGGCAAGACCGATCGCGGCAAGCAAGCCGGATACGGTCAGAAGTGATTTCAGTACGTTCATCGGAGCGTCCTAAGCCGGGTGGTCTTCATGGTTCGTCGACAATGGCCTGCTTGTCGTCGTGGGCGGAACTGCCGGACCCGAGGAGTGATCAAGTTCATCAAAGTCCCTGGACGTGTCCCCCTCCCGAATTTCGCCCGACTGGAACTCCCCGTTGGATGATCTGGCTGAGCCGCACCCGACTGGGCCGGGTGCCGAGAAAGCGGACGCGTTTCCATGGTTTCCGCCCGGAAGCGCGCCACCAATAATGCGAATGCGTCGCAAGTACAAGATATTTCTGTTTCCGGCGACGGCTTGAACTGGCCTCGCCGGCTTGTCGAGAACGGCAGCACCTTTATGAAATCGGCAGCGCCGATGATGCGCGCCTCCAGAGTCGCTTGCGCCGAACATGATCGAATGGCAGTGACCCGGTCGCACGCAGGCAGGGAAATGCCCGATGCGACACCGCGATGCGAAACGGGAGGGAAACCAATCAGTGGATCATGCTGATGAGTAAGATGAACATACTTGCCCGTTCCCCATCCAGGCGGCAGGCCTCAAGCGCCGGAAGCGGCATCGCCCTCAGGCTGGCGGCAACGGGTTTGTTCGCGGTCATGTCACTCTGCGTCCGGCTGGCGTCCTTCGAGGCTCCTGTCGGGCAAATCGTCTTCTATCGCAGTGCCTTGGCCCTTCCGCCGATCGTCGCCTACCTGTTCTGGCGCCGGCAGTTCCCAGGGGGACTGAGGACGCGGCGACCGGGCGGGCACTTGATGCGCAGCCTGTTCGGCTGCACCGCCATGTTCTTTTCCTTCGTCTCGCTGGCCTACCTGCCCCTGGCCCTCGCGACGGCGCTCAGCTTCCTGGCGCCCCTGCTGGTCGTGCCGGCTGCAATGCTTGCCCTTAGGGAGCGTCCGGGTGGCGTCGTCATCGGGGCGGCACTCGGCGGCTTCGCCGGCGTCGCCCTGATGCTCGCCCCGGCCTTCGAGGGACCGTCGCTCGAAGCCGGCACCCTGATCGGCGTGGCCGCCGGCTTGGCAATGGCAGCCACCACCGCGGTCGCCAAGATCCAGATCAAGACACTGACCGAGACGGAACCGCCAGGCACCATCGCCTTCTACTTTGCCGTCATCTGCGCCATCGCCGGCTTGGCTACCCTCCCCTTTGGCTGGGCCTCACCGACAAGCACCGCGCTTGGCTTCATGGTTGCCGCCGGGATTTCCGGAGGACTGGCGCACATCGCGATGACCGAGGCGCTGGCCCATGCGCCGGCGTCGACGCTGGCGCCGTTCGAGTATACCGCCATGCTCTGGGCGCTCGCCTTCGACATGATCGTCTTTGGCCTGCTGCCACTCCCCATCAGCCTATTCGGCGCCCTGGTGATCGTCGCCGCGGCAGCGGTTGCGGCCTTCGCCGGCGGTGTTGTCTCTCCCAAAGCGCCAAACGCCACGGGGGTCCGTCACGTCATCCCGGCTACGCCAACTCACACTGTGGGCTGCTCCGGCCAAGATCACGTGAGAGGGGGTCTTGATGGACCGGAAGATCGGAACCGTTCTAATACCAAGGGCCGAAGATTGTGACTGGTGAGCTTGGGTTCTTGGATTCCTAAATTTGGGGAAATGTGATTCGATCCATCGCTGGAGACGTTTGATGGATCGTCGAAGATGGTTGCAGTTGCGATAACACGGCTTGAGCATGGAGCGGCGGATCTCCGGCTGCGGGCGACACGCATACTCGTCCTGCCGACCGTCAACATCGACATGAT
>NZ_JCACHA010000609.1:0-17216 GCF_059503625.1 Skermanella sp. | reverse complement strand
CCACGACGGAGGCGCTTCGCAACGAGCTTGAGGAAACCGGCAAATATGAAGCGCTCGATCTTAGCGCGGACCGCGACCGGATAGCCAAGCTCGGCTATCAGCGGTCCTGCGTGACGTGCTTCATGGACGTAGCCCGCGAAAGGGGCGCCGATGTCGCCGTGTTCGGTACGGTAAACAAGATCAGCACGCTGATCCTCAGCATGGACATCAAGGTGCTGTCGGTCGAGACGGGCAAGGAAGTCGCGCGCGGCATAGCCGACATCAGGGGCGACAACGACCGCGCCTGGCTGCGGGGAATGCAATGGCTGGTCCAGCACCGGATAGCGGCTCCGGATACGGCAAGCGGCGCGC
Organism: Skermanella sp.; assembly: GCF_059503625.1. Classification (NCBI taxonomy): domain Bacteria; kingdom Pseudomonadati; phylum Pseudomonadota; class Alphaproteobacteria; order Rhodospirillales; family Azospirillaceae; genus Skermanella; species Skermanella sp. Next base: position 16,865 of record NZ_JCACHA010000609.1, on the reverse strand, counting down.
CGAAGTGATCCTGCGGCGCGCCGACTTCAGCCGTTTCCCGGAGGTTTGATCTATTGCTTCGTACCGCCGCCCTGGGTCGTCGGTTCGGCGGGACGCTCCCCGGTGCCAATGGTGCCCTGGCGCTGTGCCGGGAGCGAGTTGGCCTCACCGGCCTTGGGTCCGAAGTCGAGGCCGCCGCCCTGGGTGGCCTGCCCCGTCGCGGCCTTGGCCTCGTCCTCGGCGGACGGAGCGCCTGTCCCGGACAGCTTGCCGCCCTGGTTGGCCGGCTTCTCCGCGCCCTTGTCGGCTCCCATGGCGCCCTGGCGTTCCTGCATCAGCGTCCCGGACGGGTTGCTCTGCTGAGCCGATGCAAGCGAAGCGGCCCCGAGGGTCAATGCCGCAGCGAATGCCATCGTGACGCCCGATTTGACGAGTTTCATGAACTTCCTCCGGAGGTTTTTATGGTTCCCGATGGACCACTCCATCGATATCGACAATCAACAGGCCGCAAGCGGTTTCATCACGAACGGCCAAGTGCCGCCGCATGCCGGATACTGATATAATCGGCACAAAATACCGGGAGGACACCGAAATGAAGACATCTGCCATCGCTCTGACCGCGGCGCTGATGATGGCGGCGGCTCCGGCCTTCGCTGCCGACCCCAACGATCCGAGCGACTACCCGACCACCGCGCGCGTCGATTACGTGATCGGCTGCATGGCGAGCAACGGACAGACGCACGAGGCGATGGAGCGCTGCTCGTGCAGCATCGATCACATCGCCAGGAACATCCCCTACAACAGCTTCGTCCAGCTCGAGACGGTCCGCAGGATGCAGGACATGCCGGGCGAGCGGGCCATGCTGTTCCGGGGAGTCGGCTGGATCAAGGACTTGCAGGACCGCTTCCGTCTGGCGCAGGTGGAAGCCGACCTGGAGTGCTTCCCGGACCAGTGAGGATGGGCGCCAGGTTTGTCGTCGGCAGGCGCTGAAGTAGGGCGTTCCAGTGTGTCACTTTGTCAATGCAGCCCCCTTTCCGTCATACCCGGATCAAGTCCCATGGGCGCCAACTTTGACTGTCTCCACCTTTCCGTCATACCCGGACTTGATCCGGGTACCTCCTGGCGGAGGCTGACGTGAGGACTTCAACCTGAAGTCCGGATGCCATCCGTTAACCTCCTGAAAGGAGGTACCCGGATCAAGTCCGGGTATGACGGAAAGGGGAGCGTTTTTACCGAAGCGTCGCAATAGAACGCCTGAGTTGGCACCTATCGGATCAAGTCCGGGTATGACGGAAAGGGAGGAAAATCGCAGATGGAAACACCACAGAGACCACCTCAGCTCGCCGGCTGCGGGGTGACCTGCCAGTCGCCCGTATAGGTCTGGTCCTTGCTGTCCACCACCTCGGCCTTCAGGTCCCCCGCCGCCTTGGGCGTGAAGGTGAAGTGCAGGCTGGGGTCTTCGCTCAGCGAGATGTCGGTCTCCACGGTCATGACAGGCTGCCCGGCGTAGCTGACCTTGATCGAGCGGATGAAATAGGGCGGCACATAGGTCCGGGAAATCTGGTCGAACTGCATTCCGCTATGGTTGGGATGGCTGACCAGCAACTGGGCCGTGACGTCGCCGCCGGCCGGCACCGACTGCGGCAGGTTCAGCTTCATCTTGCCGAGCCTCGCCATGGCCTGCTCAGGGTTCTTCATGGCGGGCGCCGAGCAGCCGCCGGCCGCCTTGACGTAGCGCTCGGCGCTGAACAGCCGGCCGTCGGTCGTTTCCGCCACGGCATGGATCAGCGTGTACTCGTTGACGCGGACCCGCGTTCCGATGCTCAGGTTCCTGTGGCTGGTGGCGGCGGCCTCGTCGTAAAGATGGAACTTGCCGGCCAGCGGCACCGGGTTGCCGTCGATCAGCAGAGTCAGAGTCTTGATCGACCATTCGGCATCGCTTGGCAGCGTCGCCTTGACGGTGACCGGCACCAGCGCCGCGTCCTGTGCCCGGTAGGGCGCATCGAGCGAGAGGAACGCGCTGCCGTCCTCGATCGTCCGGCCGGGGAAGTAGACTTCACGAACGGCATCCCAGCGCTCGTAGTCATCCGGCTTGGCATCGCCTTGCTTCGGGGCGCTGGACTCTTTCGGGGAGATGGATTGCGCCGAGGCGATGCCGCAGGACAGCACCAGGGCGGCCACCGTAACGGTCAGTCGTTTCACTGTTGTGGACATGGCGCTTTCCTCCGGTTTGTCTTTGCAGATTATTTGGTTATTCCGCTATTCCCATTCCAGCGCCGCGAAGACGGTAACCGCATTGCGCGGGTTGTCTTCGTCGAACAGGCGCCAGAGGCTCCGCTGGGACGATGCGGCCTGTTCGGCGGCTTGTTCGATGGTGCCGCCTCGCTTCTGGATCGTGCGGATATCGTCGATCAGGGCCGTAAGGTACCGCCGCTGCGGCTCAAGCGCCTGCGGCCAGGGCGCCGACGCCGGACCGTGGCCCGGAACGACACGTGCCGCCGGCAATGCCGCCAGCCGGTCCATCGCCTTGATCCAGCCCAGCGCATCGCCATCGATGGTCGGCAGGCGGTCGAGAAAGACGAGATCCCCGGCGAACAGGGTTGCCGTCGCGGCATCCAGCACGGTCAGATCGTTGTTGGTATGGGCTGGCGCCCAGGCGGTCACCTCGATCACGCGGCCACCTCCAAGGTCCAGCCGAAGGGGCGCTCCGGGCGGCGGTTCGACCGTCTGGCCGGGAGCGGCCAATGTGACGCCGCGCGCTTCGTCCGCGCCCAGGTCTTCCTCCAGCCGGCGCTGATAGCCGTCGGCCCGCGCCATCAGCGCGGACAGGAAGTTCGAGTGGGCGACGAAGACAGGGCTGTCCTCCGCGAAGGCCGCGTTGCCGAAGATGTGGTCGGGATGCATGTGCGTGTTGATGACGTAGCGGATCGGCAAATCGGTCCGCTGCCGGATCGCCTCGCGCAGACTTCTGCCGATACTGGGCGAATTACCGGTATCGACTACGGCGACGGCTTCCGGACCCACGATGAAACCAAGATTTGAAATATCGCCGCGATTATCACTATCGGCATATTGCGGAACACCGGCATGAACAAAAATGCCGGGAGCTACTTCGTCCACTGCGAGCGGTTCCGCCAGCGTGGGGGTGGCGGCACCTATCCATAAGAGGGTGATAGTCGCAAGTACGATCCTCATGCTAAGAACCATAATGGATCACGGGCTCTCGTAAAACTCCTGATGAGAAAAAGGGCAACAAATAGCCCGGCTGTACTGCACCTGCGAAGAAACTACATTAAGTGGAGGAAGCAAAGAGATGCTCACCTATACTCGCCTGATTTTGACGTCGGCGCTTCTGGCTTCGGTCAGCCTGCCGGCCCAGGCCGAGACCGTTTATGTTTCCAACGAGAAAGATAACTCGGTTTCCGTGATCGACGGAGAGTCGCTGAAGGTAACCTCGACCATCAAGACGGGGCGCCGTCCGCGCGGCATCGTCCTGAGCGAGGACATGAGCAAGCTTTATGTCTGCATCGGCGACGACAACCGGGTCGACGTGATCGACCTCAAGACCGGCAAGGTGGTGGACCGCCTGCCCTCCGGTCCCGATCCGGAACTGATGGCGCTGCATCCCGACGGACACCACCTGTATATCGCCAACGAAGACGACAACATGGTGACGGTGCTGGATGTCGACAGCAAGAAGGTGCTGAACGAGATCCAGGTCGGCGTGGAACCGGAAGGCATGGGCATCAGCCCGGACGGCAAGCTGCTGGTCAATACCTCCGAAACCACCAACATGGCGCACTTCATCGACACCGACAGCCGCAAGATCATCGGCAACGTCCTGGTCGACAGCCGCCCGCGCGTCGCGGAGTTCACTCCCGACAGCAAGCACGTATGGGTATCGGCGGAGATCGGCGGCACGGTCAGCGTGATCGACAGCGCCGAGAAGAAGGTGATCCACAAGATCCGCTTCGAGATCCCCGGCGTTTCGGCCGACGCGATCCAGCCGGTCGGCGTCAAGATCACCAAGGACGGCAAGCGGGCCTTCGTGGCGCTCGGCCCGGCCAACCGGGTCGCCGAGATCGACCCGGCGACCTACGAGGTGAAGAAGTACTATCTGGTCGGCCAGCGCGTCTGGAACATGGCGCTGGGGCAGAACGAAACCCGGCTCTACACCACCAACGGCGTCAGCAGCGACGTGTCGGTGATCGACCTCGCATCGGAAAAGGTCGTCAAGTCGCTGAAGGTCGGCCGGGCGCCCTGGGGCGTCGTGGTCAAGCCGTAAGCATCCCCGGCGGCACTCCTCAATCCGCACCTCTGGCAAGCTGAAGGATGCTGTCCCGTGACGGGCGCGGCGGGCGGACACGGTCCGCTCCCCGCCTGCTCCGGGAGGTGTGGATGGCGATGGAAATCCATGTCGCATGGAATATGGCGCCGGCGATCAGGACGACCTGGCCGGGCACCGGGCCGATGGTCGCCCGGACGAAGATTTCCTCCAGCGAGGTTATCGGCGTGGGGTGGATCATCAGCTTGCCGATATAGGCGACGACCTGGATCATGAAGATCCAGCCGTAGTTCCGCCTGATCCTTCGCCCGATGGCCTCCAGATATGTTATGTGGAGGTTGGGGCTGCGGTAGTCCTGGTAGAGGATCTCGTTCCAGTTGTTGTCGGTCCGCACCCCCTGCCCCCGCAGGATCGGGCCGAAGAAGTTGACCTCCAGCACATGGGCGCGGATGCGCCAGAAATCGAAGAAGCGGTAGCGCCGCGCCTCGATCGTCAGGAAAACAGCGACTAGCAATCCCACCAGCACGAGCGGCAGGGGCGTCGCGGACGCGCTGCTGAAGGTCAGCGACAGTGAAATTCCTGTCGTGACGACGGCCCAGTTGGTCGTGGTGTCGAGCCGGGTGCGCCAGATGGTGCTGCGGTAAAGCTCGCCCCGGTAAAGATGCGAAAGCGCCGTAATCTCCGACGCATCGAACACATGCGGCGCATCGGCGGCGACATCAGGTTCGAGTCTCGTATCGGCCATTGCTCCCCTCCCTTTTCCCTAGTGTTTATACCGATCCGTCTATGCAAGACAGCGGAAGCGGAGGAAAAATGGGAAGGGCTGCAATTCAGGCCGGAAACAGGTCGAGCAACCTTTGAAAGAAGACTTCTGGATTGTGCAAGGCGCGACAGCGCTCGCCGGCGGCCGGAGCTTCCTCCGCCAGGGTCCGCCACCCGCCCGCCAGTTCGACCAGTGCCGCACCGATGCCTATTGCGGAAAAGTCATGGGCACGGACGGCGGTGTGGCCGAGGCGGTCCAGTTCCATGTCCATCCACGTGCCTGATGTGATCATGACGGGCTTGTCCGCCCCGACCGCCTCCAGGAAGACGTGGGAGGTCCGGACGTCGTAGATCGCGGGGTGATACGGCACGATGACGGCGTCGGCATCCGCCAGCAGGCTAAGGTAATCGCCCTCGCTCAGGTTCCGGGCGAGGAAATCCACGTCGGGGAGATCCTGCTCCCATCCCGGCAGCGTATCGGCCAGCATCTCGGGCCGGCCGCACTGGATCGTGAACCGCACGTCCCGGCGCAGATCGGGCAGCCCCTTCAGTGCCTCCACCAGAAGCTGGATGCCCTTCTCCCACCGCCCCTCGCCGAGATAGACGAAATGCGGCCGTGGGTCGCGGCGGGCAGACGCGCGCGGGCGGGTCTGCGGATAGCGGATGGGGATCGGCAGGTCGGGGATGTCGAGCCCGGTCAGCGCGCCGTAGTAACGGCCCAATCCCTGATTGTCGCAGACGATCCTGACGCGGTCTTCCGGAAACCTGCGCCACAAGGCCAGGGCCTGCCGGTCGAGGGCTGCGGCGCTGTCGTGGTTTTCGGCGGACAGGTGGAAGCTGGGTGGAAAGCGCAGGATCAGGCACAGGCGCGGCCGGGGCTCCGGCAGGTCGCGGTACCACAGGTAAAGACCGGTAAGCTGGTTGCCGAGCACGGTATGCATGACGATGATGTCGCCGGCATCGAAATCCTGCCCGACATCCTCGCACAGGTTCCGGTGGAAGCTGTAGTTGCTGACCGACCGGTTGTGGATCAGCATCATCTCCGGAACGGCGGCGACCTGGGCATAGCAATGCATGTCGAACACGAGGCGCGCGTCGAACTGCTCCGACACCAGCGGGTCCATGCCCCTGTAGCCATAGATCAGAACTTCCATCCCCCGCGCCGCCCCCTGCTCCCGCAGCACGAGATCCAGGTGGTAATGGTGGCCGGCGGTGCTGTCGAGACCGGGATCGAGGACGACGAGTTTCATGCTGCTTCCCGCAGGGGCGTGACGGGTCTTGCTAGCACCGGATTGGTTGACGGATGGTAAATTTATGAGTGAGATTATACAAACTGTCACTGATTTTAGACATTAGGAAGGACAGCATGCCGCAGCATGCAGGTTCTCGTATTAAGAGAGGGGGCTTATCCCTATTCTCGCCAGTGTCCGACGGAGCGGGCAGGCCGCTCCGTCGTAAACAAACTGAGGAGGAACCGTCCATATGTTCAAATGGACGATCCGGCTCCGTTGGAAGGGACAAACGATCGAGATTGATATCGAGATCGGCCTGAACCTCTAACGGAGCTGCCGGGGGAAGTGTTCGCGCACTCCTCCCAACTCCTTCACTTTAATCAAATGAAATCGAGTTTGGAAGTCCCTAAATCGCGGCTCAATAGCGCTCCAGGCCGTACTGCTCCATCTTGCGGTACAGGGTCGTCCGGGAGATGCCTAGCGCTCGGGCGGCATTGGTCAGGTTGCCGGAATGGCTGGCTATCGCGGCTTCGATCGCCTTGTGCTCCAATGATTCCAGGCTGGTGACCGGTGCTGCCGATAGGACGGCCGGCGGCGGCACGATGTCGGGCGGCAGGTCGGCCAAAGTAATCAGCGGTTCGTCGCTCATCAGCAGCAGGCTCTCGATCACGTTGCGGAGTTCACGGACGTTGCCGGGCCAGTCGTGGTGGCGGAACGCCTCCAGCACCGCCGGGTCGAACTGCTTGGGCGTCAGGTCGTGCCGGCGCGACAGCAGCTCGTTGAAGTGCGGGACCAGCAGGTCGGTGTCGCCGGTGCGCTCGCGCAGCGGCGGAATGCGGACCGTGGTCACGCCGATCCGATAGTAAAGGTCCTGGCGGAAGCGGCCGGCGGCGACTTCGTCGCGCAGGTTGCGGTTGGTCATGGCGATCAGGCGGACATTGACGTGGCGCGGCTCGCTGTCGCCGACGCGGTAGACGATGCCCTCCTCCAGCACGCGGAGCAGATAGGGCTGGAGGTCGAGCGGCAATTCGCCGATCTCGTCCAGGCACAGGGTTCCACCGTGGGCCAGTTCGAAGCGGCCAAGGCGTCCTTCGGTCGCCGCCCCGGTGAAGGCGCCTTTGACGTAGCCGAACAGCTCGCTGGAGACCAGTTCCTTGGACACCGCCCCGCAGTTGAAGGCGACGAAGGGTTCCGATGGGGATGTTGCGCCCTCGCCGTGGATGGCTCGGGCGAAAAGCTCCTTGCCGGTGCCGGTCTCTCCCTCGATCAGGACGGGCGCACGCCGGCCGGCCAGCCGGCGGGCGCGGTCGATGGCGGTCCGTACCGCCACGCTGGCGCCGACGATCCCGGCGAAGCTGTTGCGATTGGCGTCCGCTTCGTGCCGGACGGCGCCGGCCTTGGCGGCGCGCCTGGGCTTGGCGGGAATGACCAGCAAGGCGCCAAGATTCTCGCCATCCGCCGACAGCGGCTTCATCCACTCGGCGGGCCAGCCGGCCGGGTCCAGGTTGGCGATCCGGGCGTCCTTGTCGAGCACCAGACTGGTCGGGCCGGAGCCATGCTCCAGCAGGTTGCGGGCACGGTCCGACATGTGGACGACGCGGCCCTTGCGGTCCACCGCGATGATGCCGTCCTCCATCCAGCTCGGCAGCTTGGCGACGCAGGCTTCCAGCAGTTTCATCCGTTCCTGCCGCGCCTGGTCGGCCATCGCCCATTCGACCTGCCGGGCTGCCACGACGGCGAGTGCGAGGTTGTGCCGCTGAAAGGTCTGGCGCGGGCCGGAGATGTCGAGAAGCCCGATCAGGGAGCCGTCGATCGGGTCGCGGATCGGGGCGGCGGCGCAGGTCCAGGTCTTGACGCCGGCGCAGAAATGCTCGGTCGCATGGACCAGGACCGGCTGTTTGGTGATCAGCGCCGTACCGATGCCGTTGGTGCCGGCGACCGACTCGTTCCAGGCTCCCCCCGGCTCCAAGTGTATCTCGCGTCCGGACTCGATCGTGGCGCGGTCGCCGACGGTGGACAGGACGATGCCGCTGGGATCGGTCACCAGCATGATCGAGCCGGTGCCGATGAACAGGTCAATCGCCTCGGCCAGCGTGCCGGAGGCCGCCGCCAGCAGATCGCGGTTCTGGATGCGCAGGTGGTGCAGGCCGTCGTCGCGGACCGCCAGGGGCGCCGACGAGCCATGGGCATCGACGCCGCTTTCCAGGCTGCGGCGCCACGAGTTGACGACGACGTTGCGGACGGGCGGATGGCTGTCCACGCCGGCCAGGAAGTCCTCCCAGGCCCGCATGATCGTCGCTTCGTCGGCATAGGGCGTACCGCGCGGCGGTGCAGCAGCCCCGCTCCCTGGACTTGGCCCTGATCTGGGCATGTAGTCTCACTCCCTCGGCCGGATCATCTTTTTAGTGCTCGAACGGCGTCGATCCAGATCTCGGGAGTTTACACTGAGAGCTGATCTTGAGTAACGATAAAGTTCGGATGGTCTCTTCTTCTCAATTCCTTTCCGTCCATTCGTTCGGGTTAGTGAAAGGTCGTCGAAAGATTGACGCACGGGGTCGGCGGTTCGCCCCGTGCGTCGCACCTGGACCGGCAGATCGCGGCGGATCTCACTGCCGGCCAAGCTTCTCCGCTCCGGCGCCAAGCGCCGGGCCTGCGGTCGGGTCTTCGAACTCCGGCTTGTCCGCGATCAGCGTATGCGTGTTCAGGATCAGGCAGGCGGCGGACGCCGCATTGCGGACCGCCGCCATGGTGACCTTGACCGGATCGGTGACACCCGCCGCGATCAGGTCGGTGAACTCGCAGGTCCGGGCATCGAAGCCGGTGCCCTTCGGCGATTGCGCGACCTGGGCCAGGATGTCGGCGGGCTTCAAGCCGCAGTTCTCCGCGATGCAGGCGAGCGGCGCCTTGAGCGAGCGCTGAAGGACGCGGACGCCCTCGCGGACGCCTCCCGTGGTCTGGTCGGCCAGCTTGTCCAACTCGCCCGCCACCTGGATCAGCGCGGTCCCGCCGCCGGCGACAACGCCTTCCTCGATCGCGGCACGGGCGGCGCTCAGGCTGTCGTCGAGAAGCTGGACGCGCCGCTTCTGCTCCGCCGGAGTCGCCCCGCCGGCGAGGATCGTCGCGGTGCCTCCCGTCAGCTTGGCGAGCCGTTCGGTGTACTTGTCGCGCTCGATATTGGGCGGGGCGGCGTCGAACTGGCGCTGGACCTGGGCGCGGCGGGCACGGATCATCTCCGGATCGCCCCGGCCCCGGATCAGGGCGGTGAAGCTCTGGCCGACCTCGACCCGGTCGGCACCGCCCAGGTCGTCCAGCGTCACTTGTTCCAGCCTGCCGCCAAGGTCGCGGGCGATGACGCGGCCTCCGGTCAGGATCGCGATGTCCTCCAGCATGGCCTTCCGCCAGTGGCCGAACTCCGGCGGGTTGACCGCCACCGCAAGGCCGATACCGTTCCGCCGCATGCCGAGCAGGGCGACGACCACTTCGGGCGCCAGTTCGTCGGCGATGATCAGCAGCGGCCTGCCGGTGCCGGAAACTTCGGACAGCACATGCTCGATCTGCGCCGCCGAGCCGATGCGCTGGTCGGTGATCAGGATCAGCGGATCGTCCAGCACCGCCCGCATCGTCTCGACATCGGTGACCATGTGGTGCGAGATGTAGCCTCGGTCGAACGACATGCCCTCGACCACTTCAAGCGTGGTCGTGATGCCGGGGCCGAACTGAACCTCCACGATGCCGTCGGCCCCGACGCGCCCCAGCGCCTCGGCGACCAGCCGGCCGAGCGCCGGGTCGGTCGCGGCGATGGTCGCGACCGCCTCGAGCTGGGCTTGGCCGGAGAGCGGCTTGGCCGAGCGGCGCAGCGCTTCCGCGATCACGCCGGCGGCGCGGTCGATGCCGGCGACCAGATCTACCGGGCTGGTGTCGGAGTCCAGCACCTTCAAGCCGTCCTGGATCAGCGCGTTGGCAAGCACCGTCGCTGTGGTGGTGCCGTCGCCGGCGACCTCGTTGGTCTGCTTGGAAACCTCACGGACGACCTGGGCGCCCATGTTCTCGAACCGGCACGGCAGCTCGACCTCGTCGGCGATGCTGACGCCGTCCCGCGAAACGATCGGCGTGCCGATGGGCCGGTCGATGATCGCGTTCATGCCTTTCGGTCCCAGCGTCCCCTGCACGGCGAGCGTCAGCTTGGCGACACCCCGGCCAAGAGCGGCGCGGGCTTCGGCGCGGTGGAGCATCATTTTCGGCATGAGTGGTTTCCTCTCTCATTTCTAGTATCCACCCTGCCGGCGATGAAATCCGCCAAGGTGGGTTCGCCGTCAGGGGCGGCAGCAGGCTCGTCGTCGCCATAGCGGGCCTGAAGCAGTCCCCGGCACAGGCTGCCGTTGAACTCCGTGTTGATCCGGACCCGGCGCAGCAGGGACAGGTAGTCGGCGAACATTTCGGGGGTGATCGCCTCGCCCTCGGCCGTCGTGAACGCCGCGTCGGACGGACCGCCGTACTCGGCGCGGATTTCCAGGTAGCGGATGCGCTGGCGGTCGGTCTCCGGATCGTCGATGCTCAGCGTCGCCAGATGCGGGCAGTCCAGCGCCAGGATCGCGGAGGGCGTCCACCCCCGTTCCATCAGGTGGCGGATCACCGCTTCCTGCCGCCGCTGATACGCCTTGATGCGGAAGGTCCGGCGCAGGTCGTCCAGGTCCTCCTCCGCCGCCTCCTCCGCGAAGGTCGCCTTGAAGGAATGGCCCTGGGCAAGCCCTTGGTTGATCGTGTCGGAATACATGTGGTCGCGCAGGTCGATCAGCACCTGCCGCACCCACGGCAGCGAGCCGGCGGCGGCCCGCATGTCGTCGGCCATCAGGAAGGCGAAGTTGGGGGAGCACCAGTAGGTCGGCAGGCGGAACCCGATATGGACGCGAGAGTCCGCGTCCACCTCGACCGTGGTGACGAAGCGAAGCTCCGTCACCGACTCGTCGAGTTCCGGGTCCGTCACCGATGCCAGCCTGTCCCACACCTCCGCCACGCGGGCATCGGTGGAGATCGGCATCAGTCGTCTCCCAGCACTTCGGCCACCTGCGCCATGGTCTGCTCGCCCTCCTTCACCGGGGCGGAGCCGGACAGCTTCGCCGCCTGGGCCGGCACGTCGATGTCGTAGAGCCGCGCCGCGTTGAGGCCGAGGATCTTGCGCTTGGCGTCCAGGTTCAGATCGACGCCCTTGTCCTTCTTGATATTGTCGGGAAGCTCATGCGCCATGAACTTCTCGATCATCCACTTGGGCGACCAGATCGCGTAGTCGCTGCCGTAGAGCAGCCGGTCAGGCCCCAGCCAGAACAGCAGTTCGGAAATGATCTGGTTGAAGTAGTCGGGCCGGCTGTGGATGAACGGCAGCGCCACGGCCAACCCGCCATAGACATTCGGCTCCTGCACCGCGATCCAGCAAAAGTCGTCCAGGCGCGGCAGCCCGCAATGCTCGACGATGAAGTTCAGCTCGGGGAAGTTGGTCGCCGCCTCGTCGATATCCGCCACGTCGAAGGCGTCGCGGTTGAGCGGCAGGATCGTCGGTCCCTTGTGGACATGGATGTTCTTGATGCCGAGCTTCTGCGATTCCTCAAGGTAGCGCTGCGCCCAGTCGTCGCTAAGCTTGTAGCCCTTGCTCGACCCGTGCCATTCCGCCGTGTAAAGCTTGACGCCCTTGAGCTGGTACTTGGACGCCAGTTCGCGGAGCGCTTCCAGCCCCACTTCGCCGTCGCGCGGGTCCCAGGCACCGTTGAGGATGAAGCGGTCGGGATATTTTTCCTTCAGCACGGCGTTCTGTTCGGTCGTGTTGAAGCCGTTGACGTAGAAGTCCTTCAGGTAAGTCGGCTGGAAGATCGCCATGTCGTCGTAGCCTTCGACGAACAGGTCGTTGTACATGGTCTCGGCGCCGTACTTGTCGAACTTCTCCTTCGGCCAGACATATTCCTTCGGGCTGAGCGCCGAATGATAGCCGTAGAAGCAGTCGATGAACTGCTGGCCATGGATGTTCTTCAGGTTCTCCTTGCTGCCGTCCCACAGGTGAGTGTGACCGTCGATGATGAAGATCTCTTCGCCGTCCGCCGTCCGGTACATGCTTTCCTCCGCCGTCTTGTTTTTTATTGACCGTCTTCGCGTGCGGGTGCCGGGCCGTGACGACCACGGCCCGGCAAAGACCCGCTTACGTGTATTCCAGCGCGTCATCCATGTTGCCGAACAGCATGACCGTGTTGTCGTCGATCATGACCATGCGGCCGTAGTGCGTCGATGTGGAGATTTCGAAGAGATGCGGGGTCATCTCGCGGCCCAGCGCCTCGCTGATCTCGTCCATCTTGAACTCGATCTTGCCTTCGCCGTCGATCCGGATCATGGCGGGCATATAGGTCACCTTGATCCCCGGCTTTTCCTCCATCACCTCGGCGATGCAGCGCGCTTCGACGCTGTCGTTCATGGTGACGCCGCACTGATGCGAGATCGTGTGCTCGAAGGTCAGATCCTGCATCGGTTTGAAGATGTTGAAGTCATGGGCGACGCTCATGGCTCGTGCTCTCCTCTTCTTCGTTAAGGGTCAGGATGCTGACGTCGCGTCGGGCGCCTTGATGCCGATTTCCTCGCAGATCGCCTTGACCCGGTTGGAAGCCGCCGCGAAGGCGTCGGTGAACTGCGCGACCTTGACGCGCGGCTGCGACCACAGCGGCTGAAGCTGGTTCGCCGCCTTGACGCACAGGGCGCCGTGCTTCTCCAGCCAGCCTTCCATCACCGTGCGGTTGGCCTCGCCGTGCTCGGGATCGTCGGCCAGCAGGTGGAACAGCTCGACGGTATTAGCGAGGTTCTGTTCGTAGTCGGCCTCGGCGGCCGAAACGACGGCCGGCGTCGAGAAGTCGTTCTGGGCGGCAGCCATCTGCATGACGAAGCCGCTGCGGAACAGCTCGCCGACCATCGGCTCGAAGACGACGTTGGCCGCGAAATACTGCTCCAGATAGTCTTCGGCGCCCATGATGTTCTCGATCGCTTCACGGGTACCCTGCCAGATCGGATCTTCCAGCCAGTGGGTCTTGCCGGCGGTTGCGTCGAACACCTGAAGATCCATGCCGATCTCGCTCAGGTACAGCGTCAGGTCCTAGGAGAACCGCAGCTTGTAGGACGAGTTGGTCAGGATGGCGTTGTTGATCATCTGCGTATAGCCGTAGCGCTGCGCATGCATGATCGCCTTGCCCAAACCGTATTCGGCATGCTTGTAGGCGCCCAGGTGGTCCTGGAGGATCTTGACCCAGCGGGGATCGAAGCGGGTCGGAGCACCCTGCTTGCGGGCATTGTCCACGACGTTCTTGATCATGCCTTCGATGGTGGACTGGCGCTGATAATGCGTCCGTTCCCATTCCTGGTCGGGTGCGCGGAACTTGTGCCAGTCCGACGATTGCAGCTTCGTCCACTTCTTGCTGTAGGTCGGCGTGCCGTCGGCAAACGAGATGATCCAGTTCTGAAGCAGGTAGCGCTCGGGATCGGGCTGAACGTCTACCGTCATGTCCTCGTAATGGGTCGCCTTGCGGCCCTTGGGTTCGTAGTAATTGTATTTGCGACTGTCCCAGCCGGGAAACTTCTTGGCTCCCGCCGCACCAGACTTGACTTCCGGAGCCTCAGCATGTGCCGTCATTTTTATTTTCCTCCCCTTGGCTTTTCCCGTTTTCAAATTGCAAGTTATCGAAGAGCAGGCGTGAACTTGTCGAAGTAGATCCGGTCGGCCTCGACCCCGGCGATCTGGAGCACCGGCAGCAGGGCGTCGATCATCGGCGGCGGACCGCAGGAATAGACGTCGATCTCCTCGGCATCGCCCATGTCCGGCAGATGTGCCCGGACGACCTCGTGGATGAAGCCGGTCTCTCCCGTCCAATTATCCTCCGGGGCCGCATCGGACAGCGCCGGGATGAACCGGAAGTCGGGCAGCCTCTTCGCCAGTTCGGCGAAGCGGTCGAGATAGAACAGGTCGCGGGCCTGACGCGCGCCGTAGAAGAACCGGATCGGACGGTCCGGCTCGCCGCAGCCGATCTGGTCCTGAAGGATCGACCACAGCGGCGACATGCCGGAGCCTCCTCCCACCAGCACCAGCGGCCCGGTCCGGTTCTCGCGCCGCAGACAGGTGCCGAACGGACCGCGCAGCATCAGGCTGTCGCCCGCCTTCAGGCCGCCGTCCAGCAGGGACGAGAAGGCGCCCTGTCCGTATTTCTTGATGATGAACTGGAGCCGGTTCGGTTCGCTCGGCGGGTTCGCCATGGAGAAGGAGCGCGTGATGCCCTTGCCGGGGACGGTGATGTCGACATATTGCCCGGCCCAGAACTTCAGCGGCTGTTCGATCTCCAGTTCCAGCCGGAAGATGTCGTGGGTCAGCGGGACGATGGCCGTCAGCCGGGCCGCGAAGTCCTTGACCGCGATCGATCGCGACAGCAGGTCTTCGTCGTAGTTCAGCAATTCGACTTCGATATCGCTGTAGGCCAGCGTCCGGCACAGCAATATGTGGTTGGTATCCCGGTCCATTTCAGAAAGTGCGAAGGTCGAATATTTTAAAAGTTCGACGTCACCTTCGACCAAAACACATTTACAACTTGAACACTGGCCTTCCTTGCAGCCGTGCATCAAAGAGATGCCCTGGCGGAACGCGGCATCGAGAACGGTTTCCCCTTCTTCGACTTCCATTTCGATGCCGGCGGGTTGCAGGAGGACCGTGTGGACCGCGCGGGCGGCCAACGGGTTCTGCGTCATGTTCGGTATGTCCCCTGAGTATTCCGGTACGGGGACCGGCGGTGAAGCCGGCCCCCGCCCCGTCGGTCTTGAAGCCTCAGATCTTGTGGACCTTGAAGCCCTTCTTGTAGTCGGCGATGTGGGCGTCGCGCTGCTCGGGGGTCATGCCGCGCAGGGTGATCAAGGGGCTCTTGATCTCGTAGCCGCGCACATGGTCCAGGGTCCACATGTCCTTCTCGTCGAAGGACAGGTGCGGCTGGGCGATCAGGGTCTTTCCGTCGGAACGGACGAAGCCCATGTCCTTGATCGCGTCGGCCAGATCCCAGCCGTGATACATGCTTTCCCACTCGCGATGACCGCTGAAGCGGCCCATCGCCGGGGTCGGCCGGCCCTGGTATTCGCCCTGGAAGGCGACCTTGTGGGTCCAGCGGTCGACTTCATGGCCGTAGGTGTAGATCTCGCCGTCGACCTCGTCGACCACGATGTCCTCGCGGATCAGGCAGGGGACGAGGTTCGACCAGCAGCGGTGCGGATAGACGTAGCCGGTATCGACGAAGGTGATCGGCGGATTGCCGGGCTTCGACAGCTTGGCATAGTTTTCCCACCAGGCGCCGAATTCATCGTACCAGCCGGGATACTTGTGCTCGAACCACTCGAAGTCACGCTCGGTCATCGCCTCGATGCGCCAGAAGTTGGCCCACCAGCCGGCGGAGAAGAACTGGGCGACCTTGTGGACGTAGTTCTTCTTGACGATTCGGTCGAACGCTTCGTGGACGTCGTCGTGGTGGATCTTGATGCCGTACTTCTCAAGCGGCAACATATAGGTCCGGTAGTAGTCCTCGAAGATCCAGCGGTGCCACAACTCCGCATAGCTCTCCTTGTTCTTGTCGCGGTTGGTCGTGCCGTACTCGATGATGGTCCCGATGGCGGCATCGACGATCGCGTGGTTCTGCCAGAACGCGTATTTCAGGTCGCGTTCCAGGAGCTGATGGTTGTCGGGCTCCTTCAGGATCGACATCAGCAGCGAGTGGCCGTTGCCGATGTGGCGGCTCTCGTCCGACTGGACCGACAGGAACACGGTCGGCAGCGCATAGTCGCCGTTGCGGGCGGCTTCCGACGGCATGGCGACGAACAGCGTGTTGGTGAAGGCCGTTTCGGCGACGACGGTCAGGTAGACGTTGGCCGCCGTGATGGCGTCGCCGGTGACGAAGGCCTCGCCGAACTGCCGGCCGATCGAGGTCGCGTAGCACTTGCCGAAGGCGGCTTCCGTAATATCGAACCCTGCGGGGTCGATATAGTTCTCCATGTACCACTTCTTCAGGTTCATCTGGATGGTGGAGTGCCTGAACTCGTCGACCATCTGCATGGTGAACCCGGTGCGCAGGTCGTCTCCCGGCGCCAGTCTGCCGACCATCGCCATGGAACGCGCGGCGGAGATTTCCGGGAACGGGATGATCGCCAGGAACAGCTTCATCCATTCGACCCAGCGGGGTTCGACGTTGCGGAACATGTCGCCGCGGAGCGCCGCGTCGAGAGCGCCGTAGACCCGGTTGTCCTTCTCTTCCTGCATCGGGAAGTAGGAGCGCAGGACCTGCTTCATGGGGTCCTTGGGCGCCTTCGTGATCTTGTAGTCGGTCGGGAAGGTCATCGCTTCCTGAACGTATGTGGGCGTCTAGCCCAAATCCGCGACCCGGCGCGCAGCCTCGCCTATGCTGATGCCCTTTTGTGCAATGATCTTATTGAGCGTCAAACCGTCAGGCATGGTCTCACTCCCTGGAATTCTTGAGCGTTACAGGTTTCCGCCTTGGCCGGCCCTTGAAGATGCCGGCATGAGTCGAGTGTGAAGTATCCGCACCATGATTTTTCCG
>NZ_JCACHA010000608.1:0-17261 GCF_059503625.1 Skermanella sp. | reverse complement strand
CTTTCTGCTGATCGTTCGGCATCTTCGGCTCCTTGGATAGAAGAGCGAAAGATCGCACGTTGACGGCAGTTCCGATGTGTCGTGCGGCTGGTCACACAGCGGGAGCAGAACCGTAGCTCCCAATGTCGGTACTATTGAGGTGCCTAGATGAGATACCCAGTGCGGCTGTGGTCGGGGCAGCTCCCTGCAACCAGAACCTGAAGCGCTCACTTATGGGGCCCCCAGAAAGTGCAAGAGCTTGGGAATAGAGAAGCTGATTTGGTTCGCAGTTTCGACCGGCAAGCGATGAACACACTGAAAGATGGGCTGGCACCCGGCCGAAATATTCAGCATTTTCAACGCAGTAAAGCTTGAGGGTAAAATCGCCTTACCCTCAAGGTCCGGAGAGTCTCCGGCACTTCGGAGAGAAAATCCGGCTCCGTTCCGCAGCCAAACCATCAAGGTTGCCGCAGAAACCCAGGCCAAACCTGCGCCTCAGCGCGCTGGTTCGGTCGGGAGAGACAAGTTGTGAGGAGACCGACTGGAGCAGCGGTGGGAACTGGGGAACGAAATTCTCTGTGCGCGTGTGCAGCATGCGGTGAACCAGGATGTCACCTGGCTCCGAACTAGCCAGACAGGGGCGCTCCGGGCGGTCCGATAAACTCGACCATGTTGCCGTCGGGATCCTTCACAATGCTGCAGCCTAGTCAGGGAATCACGCAGTTCGTGTACCGTGAGGCCGCGGGATCGGAAAGATTTTGCGATTTTTTTTACTGCCCCAGCAGGAGAGTGCCAAGGCGCGGCGACAGAGGCGCCGCTGCCAAGATCGCCACCTGCAGGCTGGGAAGGCCAGCGCCCGATCCCGGGAGCCGAGATGCGCCGGGCCCCGCCGGTCAGTCCTTGCCGCGGAGGGGCGCCGGTCAGGTCGCGCCGGGCGACAGCGAGTCCCTGATGGCCCGGAAGGCGGCGGCGAACAGGTCGGCGTGCCGCTCGACGTCCGCTGGCGGGACGCTGATGCGCTGGGACGCGTCCATGCGGTGCCGCCACCCCGGCTGGACACCGTCGCAGAGCGCCGTCCATGCCGTGCCGACCTCCTGCCAGACGGACACGACGAGGTAGTGCTCCATGCGGACAGGCGACGGGAAGCTGAAATTCCCGAGGCCCCGCTGGGTCAGCAGGGACATGGCGATGGTGCCCCGCAGCCCCCGCCTGAGCTGGAGGGACAGCGAGACGGGGTTCGAGGTGATGTTCTCGACGGTTTTGTCGGCCATGAGGTGGAGCAACGGACCCGCCGCCCGCTCGAACCACGGCATCCCCAGGCGCTCCGGCACGTCGTGCAGCGTCGGCCGCAGCTTGGAGGGACGGACGTGCTCCCGGATAAGCTCGGCGAGGAAGCTGAGGACCTCCGCGCCGGGCGGGTTCGACTGCCGGATCTCCCCGGCGGCCCGGTCCGCAAGCGCGGCGATGGCCTCCAGGGAGGGGTCGCCCTCGCGGTTCACCGCCGGGCCGACGAGCGACAGCACCTCGCGAGGCTCCAGCTGCTCGTCCTTGTAGTGGGCGAGTTGGGTCTCGTTCCTGTCCGCGAGCTCGGACTCGATCCACCGCGTAGGGATGCCCCCCTCGATGACGAGGAAGTCCGGCCTCTCCTGCCTGCCTTCCACCAGCACGCGGCGGAGGTAGGAGTCGGGCTTGAGGCCGAGCAGATCCCGGCACTCCCGCCAGAAATCAGGGATGGCCTGGCACGCATAGAGCAGCACGTTGATGCGGTTCTCCGCCCGCGACTGGTCCTCGCGCGTGTGGTCGCGGGCACCAAACCGCTGCCCCGGAAACCTTGTCGTGTCGCTCACCGTTTCCCCCACCGCATTGGTGCACCGCGCCCAGGTGGCGAACGGACAGGGCATCCGGCGGGTTCCTGGCCGGGACAGGCATCCCACGCCTCCGACACGCGTCCGTCCCTCACCTAGAGAACGCCGGGCTGCGGGCGCTTCGGCTGGTGTCAGCAGGCCACCACGTGGCCGCCGTGGCGCTCGGGGGCTAGCTAGGCGAAACGGGCGGAAAAGGGCCAGTTCTCGATTTGGCTCAGCAGGATCTTGAGGCCGCGCGTCGGCGTGCGCCTTCAGCCCCTCCAGCACGCCGGAGCCGAGGCCGCGCCCCTTGTGCTCCACGACGATGGCGTCGAGCCTGATCTGGTCCCCGTAGAGGCTGCCGCTGAGGAACAGGCGCTTCCCCTCTATTCGGTAGCAAACGCCACCAGGACGAGGACCGATGGTGGCGTAGATCGGCACGCTGGTGAAGGAGTGCCGGATGACCACCAAAGCCATTGCTGCGCTGCGCGCCAAAGGTGCTGCACTCGCCGCGGAGCGTGACGCGCTGCTGCGCTGCGAAGCCTCTGCCCACGGCCCATGCCAGGATCGACTTCGCCACGTCGAGACCGGCTCTACAGGGCGAGGCGGGACCGCTCCAGACATCCTGGTGGCAGCGGGCGCCGCTCACCGAGGCACGCTCCCTGCTACCCGGATCGGCCGTCTACTGCATCCATGATCGCGCTGCTGACGAGCCGGTCTACCTCGGGGAGACCTCGTTCCTGGCGGCGTGGGCTGCAACTCACGCCGCCGTGTCGTGGCCCGTCCGGGAGCCCTGGCTCGCCTACCTGCCCTTGCCCGAGGGGACACCGAAGCACCTGCTGCGGGAGCTCGAGAGCGATTTGCTCGGCTGGCACTTCTCTGTCAATGACAGGGCACCCGCGCTCCAGTACGCCGAGGGCACTCGGAGCGAGATCACGGAGTGAGCCATGTCACCGCCGTAGTGCTGACGCTCTCTGCCACGGGGCCGCATTCGTAAGATGCCGCACTGGTCCGGACGACGAACAATGAGCCGGCCGTCGTCCTCGGTGCGCCGGATTAAGGGCTAACCCACTTCGGTGGGCAGTGAAAGCCACCTGCCCGCCTATGGGTTCACCCAACAGTAATAACGCGAGGTGATGCGCCGGTGTGTGAGTACCGTGATTAAGCGTTGCGATCTGCCCGCGATCGGCGACACCATTGGCCTCCCGGTCAGGATCGGTGGCCCATGAACGAGACGACCTCCCGACCCAGTACGCCGCAGTCGGCGCACGACTTCTCTAAGCTGCTCGACTGCGACGTCGTCTTCCGTGGCGGCATCACATCCGGCGTCGTTTACCCTGGGGCAGTCGCTGCACTCGCAGAACGCTACCGCTTCCGCAGCATCGGCGGCGCTTCGGCAGGTGCGATCGCGGCAGGCGTGGCCGCAGCAGCAGAGTATGGCCGTCAAGCCGGCCGCGCTGACGCCTTTGCCGAGGTTGAAGCGCTTGCAGCTGAGGTGGGCGGCGGCACGGGCGGGCTGCGCCGGCTTTTCCGCGCGGACAGGAGGCTCCGGTCGCTGGAATGGGTAGTCTGGGCATTACTCCGCCTAGGCATGAGCGTTGTGCTGCTCGGTTTGTTAGCGGCCGGCTTGGTGGTCGCGGTTGCGGCAACGGTGAGGTTCGGCACAGTCTGGGCTGGCGTTGCCTGCTTTCTGGCGCTGCCGATCTTGTTCAGCGGCTGGCTTGCCTGGACGCTGCTAGTGGCGCTGCCAAAAGCCGGGTTCGGCCTCTCTCCAGGCGTCAATCCGGAAGCGGCACAGGATCGAAATGGGTTGCACCTTAAGGGCGCCCTGATGGACTGGATGCACGCTACCATCCAACGCCTTGCAGGCCGCCAGGTATGTGAGGTACCCAGCTCGGCTGCCGGGCCGGAGGCGGTGCCACTTGAAAACCGGCCGCTCACCATGGGCGATCTTTGGGGCGGCGAGGCGGAACGCGCGATCGAGTTGCTGCTAACCACTACCAATCTTTCGCAGCAGCTTCCACATCAGTTCCCCTTTTTGGAACGTAATCCCGGCGCAATCTACTTCCACCCCGACGATCTAAAGAAGGTACTGCCGCGCGACGTGGTGCGCTGGATGGTTATCGCGGCACCACGCGAGGACGATGCGGAAACCGCCGAGACAGCACGCTCCCGCGGCCTGCTCCGCCTGCCGCTGCCCGAGCATCTACCTGTTCTGTTTGGCATCCGCCTGTCCCTCAGCTTTCCCGGGCTGATTGCTGCAGTACGGCTTTTTGCCCAAGGTGAGGACGCGAGGGGTCGCTCGAGCACGCTCCGTCCCTGCTGGTTCTCCGACGGCGGCATCACCTCAAATTTCCCGATATACGCCTTCGACAGCCCTCTGCCCTCACGCCCGACCTTCTGCATTGACCTCCGCGATGCGCCAGCGGCGCAGCAGGATGCTGCCGTGCCGCCCCCGCCGAATACCGCACCGACTTCGCTCGGCCAGAGTGCGGACCCGCTGATAGTGATGGCGCGGGACAACCGCCCCTCTGCGCCGCTCTTTCGTGCCGAAATCAGCGGCAGCTTGCCAGCCTTCCTCGCCTCCATCGTCTCCACCGCGCGCAGCGCACAGGAGAACGAGCTGATGTTGATGCCAGGTTACCGGGATCGCATCGCACATGTGCTGACACGGCCGGAAGAGGGCGGGCTCAATTTGAACATGCCGGCTGACATTATCACCGGCCTCAGCCGTCGTGGTCGAAGGGCGGCGGAACTGCTGGTCAGCCGTTTCCACCCTGAGGGTGCAGCGGCGCAGGCCGGTTTTCGCCTAGGCTGGGCGAATCAGCGTTGGGTGCGCTACCGCTCAACGATGGCCGCACTCGAGCGCTTCCTCGCCGATTTCCGTCGCTCGTGGGAGTACGAGCCGCAGGGCACGCGCGCTTATGACGAAGTTCGCCGGCACTGGGAGCTCTCCGATCCCGAAAATCTGCGTAGTCTGCTGCCCGGCCGCCGCGCGACGCCAAGCTACCGCTGGCGCAACGAAGAGACTGCCAAGGCGGCGGGGCGCGGCACAGAGGCGGTGCTCGCCTTGGCCGAAACTTTGCACTCCGAAGCCGTTGCGTTGCCTTCCGCCGCCTCAGCGCTCAGTGTCTCGCTCTTCGACGGCGTCCAGAATGTAACGGGTGAGGGCGATGGCACTGCGCCGCGGCCGAAGCTCGGATTGCGCAATCGGCCGGTCGTCAACGACCCTATGGCGACCCGCACCTATGAACCGGGTGCCACCCTGACAGTGGACTTGGCTGGGCAGTCGGCTGGCAACTCTGCCGGCTGACGCCACAGCGAGAGCGGTCTGCGAGCAGGAGTGAAGCACCGCGCGCTCACTCGCCGAGGGCAACGCGATGATAAGCTCCGACGATTCGCATCGCCTTGGAGCCGCGTCGCTTGACCGATTTCCTCGCCAAAGCCCCTACGCTCGACGCCAGCTGGCGCGCCGTCGTGCTGTTCGGTCGAAACGTCGCCTCCTACAAGTTCGCCGTAAGCGTCGCGGCGGTCGCACGGCACATGTGACTGGACAGGCTGCCCACGCTGCTGGGTGAGCAGGCGCTGCGGCTCAGCTTGGCCCGGGCAGCTGGCGTCGTAGGCGCTTCACCCGATGCTTCTGGTAGGCGGCGATCTCGCGTGCCATGGGCAGGCGCGGATCGAATCGCAGATGGGTGATCGAGGTGTAGACTGCGTTGCCGGTCGCTGTGGCGACGTCGAGCCCGCAGACGATGCCGCCTTCGTCACCGGCATAGTGGAGGGCGATGATCGAGCAGGCCGCCGGGACCTCCGGCGCGGTCTCCGGGGTGCGCAGCGTGGCGGTGAGTTCCGGCGTCATGCGGGCGGGCACCGGCAGTGCCGCCTGCAACTTGGCGAGGAGCCGTTCCGCCTGCCCGGGATTGTCGATCATGCCGCCGCGGCGATCGGGGCGTCGGCGTCGGGGCGCCAGTTCCACGGCAGCAGCGCGTCCAACTCGGTGGCCTTGGTCCGCCCGGAGACGACGCGCTGCAGCACGTCGGTGAGCCAGGCCTGTGGGTCGACGCCGTTCAGCTTGGCGGTCTGGATGAGCGTCATGGCCATCGCCCAGTGGCGCGCTCCGCCATCGCTCCCGGCGAACAGCGCATTCTTGCGCCCGAGGGCCACGGGCCTGATGGCGCGCTCGACCACGTTCGTGTCCATCTCGACCCGGCCATCGTCGAGGAACACCGTCAGGCCAGACCAGTGCCGCAAGGCGTAGCGGATGGCCTTGGCGAGGTCCGAGGCGGCGGAGACACGGCCCTGGTGGACCAGCAGCCAGGCGTACAGGGCCTCGACAATGGGGCGACTGCATTCCTGCCGGGCCTGTTGCCGGTGTTCGGCGGGATGGCCGCGGATCTGGCCCTCGATCGCGTAGAGCGCCTGGATCTGCGCCAGCACCTCGGCTGCGAGCGGCGATTGGGTGGAGGCGTGGAACTCGTAGAAGTACCGCCGCATATGGGCCCAGCAGAACGCCAGGCCGACCGAGGCGTCGGCGCGCTCGCCCGCCAGCCGCTTGAATCCGGGATAGCCGTCGACCTGCAGCACGCCGCGGAATGCCGCCAGATGCCCGGCGGGGCGCAGCCCCTTGCGATCTTCGGAGTAGACGTAGGCCACCACCGGATGACCTTGACCGCACCATGGTCGGTCGTCGACTGCGTAGCACCAGAGCCGCCCGGTCTTGGTCCGGCCGCGGCCGGGGTCGAGGACTGGCAGCGTCGTGTCGTCGGCGAACAGCTTGGCCGCGGACAGCGCCGTGCCGACCAGCAGGTCGTAGAGCGGAGTCAGCCACCAGCAGGCCCGGCCGACCCAGGTGCTGAGTGTCGAGCGGTCGAGCGTCACACCCTGCCGCGCCAGCATCTGCGCCTGGCGATACAGCGGCAGGCTGTCGCAGAACTTGCTGACCACCACGTGTACGATCAGCGCCTCGGTCGCCATGCCGCCATCGATCGGCCGCTCCGGCGCGGGCGTCACCACCACCGTGCCCTCGCAGGCCCGGCAGGCGTAGCGCGGGCGGCGGGTGACCCGGACCCGCAGCTGGGCGGGCACGATTTCGAGCTGCTCGGTGCGGAGTTCGCCGATGGCATGCAGCGCGCCGCCACAGCATGGGCAGTCACGCCGCTCGACGTCGATCAGCACCTCGTAGCGCGGCAGATGCTCCGGCAGGGCACCGTGGTTGCGCCGGGGCGGTGCTGAGCGGCCACGGCCCTGCTGGGCCTCCGCCGCATCCTGCCCGGCCTGGTTCTCGGCGACGCTCTGCTCGAGATCCTCGAGCCCGAGCTGCAGCTGGTCCGGGCTGAGCTGCTCCGACCGACGGCCGAACTGCTGCCGCAGCAGTCGCTGGATCAGCAGCCGCAGCTTGTCGTTCTCGGCATGCAGGGCGCCTTGCTGATGCACCACATCCCGCAGCATCTGCTGCAGGATGGCGGGATCACCGGGCAGCGTGTCGAGGTCGATCTGCACGCCCGGATGATGCCAAAGGCCGCCGCGTCGGGCCTACCGTTTCCAACCGAATCGCAGCGCTGTTACCCCGCCAGTTCCGGCCTGCGGCGTGCCACCGGAGCCCGCCACTCGCAGCCGTCGAGCAGCGCCGCCAGCTGCGCCGTGGACAATGCGATGCATCCCGTGGTGGTGGTCGGCCACACGAACTGGCCCTGTTCCAACCGCTTGGTCAGCAGGCACAGGCCAACCCCATCGTGCCAGAGCAGCTTGATCAGCCCGGCCCGACGACCGCGAAAGGCGTACACCGCCCCGCTGAATGGATCCTCCGCCAGGCCCTGCTGCACCAGCATCGCTAGACCCGTCATGCCCTTGCGCATGTCGGTCACGCCGCAGGCCAGCCAGATCCGCAATCCAACGGGCGGCGCGATCATCGGCGACCCAACGCCGCCAGAACACGGCGCAGCGCCACCTCCTCCACCGCCGCCCCTACCCGCACCATCACGCCGTCCGGCAGCACGATCTCGATCGGGGCGGGCGCGGCATCGGGTTCCGCAGCTGGGGATGCCGCCTCCGGCATTGGCGGGGCTACTGCCGCGACCGCGCCGTCAGGTACCGCGGCGACTGGCAAGAAGCTCGGCGTCGCGGGCAGCAGCACCTTGAGATGCCCCTCCACCATCTGCCGACGCCAAGTGTAGAGCAGGCCGGTGCCAATGCCGTGCCGCCGCGCTACCGCAATCGGCGAGCCGCCCGGCTCCAGACTTTCCAGGACGATGTCGTGCTTCTGCGCGTCCGTCCAAACCCGTCGCCGTTCACCGCGGGTGATCACCTCAACCGGCTTCTCACGCACACTCATACGAGTAATCGTGTGAGCGTCCTCAGCCTCGGTCGGCGGCGTCTGCGTCTTGCCCATGACCGACTTCGATCACAAGCCTAGCCCGCGTCGCAATGTGCGGCCGCCGCGACGCTTACAGTTCGCCCTCGCCAAGACGCTGCTCGGGCTGGCGGACCGCACCGACGACCGCGTGACGCTCGAGGAGCTCGCCGGTCCCTTCGCGCGGCACCTGTGCGAGCATCTGAAGCTCATTGACAAACAAACCATCTCGCGGTCGAGCAAGTTCCTGGATGCCTGCCGCGCCTTCAACCGCTGCGAGCTCCCCGAGGGCACGCTGGTCGACGCCACGGCCCGGCTCGGCTTCAACAACGTCATTGACGCCTTCCATGTGGTCGGCATCGGACCGGTCCCAGCCCGCTTCTTCGCGGACGAGAGAGGCGGTAACCGCGGCGGAGGCGGCGCCATTCGTCTGACCGATGACCTGCGGCAGCTCGCGGGCTCCCTGCAAGGCGGCGGGCTTTCCGATGAGGCAGATGCGCGCTGGCGGCTAGTGGAAACTGCTTGGCAGCTTGACCTGCCCCGGGCCGGCGTCGCGTCTCAGGCCGATGCGATCCAGGACCTGCTCATCGTCGAGCAGGACCGCCGGATCCGGCGCACCAGCCTGACCCTGTGCGCGGCGCGCTGAACGGGTACCAGCGGGGGCGCTGCGACGCATCCTGACTAGCGAGGCCCTTGTACACGCCCCCGATGACCGGCATCTACGGCGCCTCGGTAGTCGCAAGGCCAGCATGATGCGTGTGTCAGCGCAAGGCGGATCCGCTTCTACGCGGTACAGCGCTGAAGAGTCGGCCATGATGCTGGTTGCGACATGTCCGTGGTAAGTGCCACGCTGCCTCGGCTAAAGCCCAGGAGGCCCGGGTACCGTGATGCAGCCGTCATCGGAACCAATATTCCGGGTACCCCACGCGGATCCCGGCGGTGCCCTGATCGGGCGCGCCGCTGAGCTCAACGAACTTGATCGGTTGCTCCGAGGGAGTAATGCTGCGGCGGTGACGGTGCTGCAGGGTACGGGCGGGATTGGAAAAACTCAGCTTGCGGCCGCCTACTGCCATGCGTACCGGCGCGACTGGCCCGGTGGCGTAGTCTGGCTCAGCTTCGCCGACCCGGGTCGGGCTATGGAGGAACTGGCCGCTTGGGCGCGGGAAGTAGATCCTTCAACGGGCGATATGAGCCGGGAGGCGCGCGCGACGGCGCTACTCGGTCGGCTGCGGGGACGGATCGATGCACTGCTCGTGCTCGACAACCTCGAGGACTGGCGAAAGCAGGATCCCTTCGCAGATGGGCACGTCCTCGATTTGGACTTGCCTGGGCTTCCAAACAGCGCCCCACGCCGGCTCGGCTGCCGCCTGCTGGTCACCAGTCGCGCGCCCGTGCCTGACTGCGCCAACCATCCGCTCAGCTTTCTGCGTCCGCCCGCCGACCGCAGCCTGGTGTTGCGCGAGGCAGGCCGCGCGCCGCCGTCAGCGGCCGGTGAAGCGGCAATGGAGGAGGTGATGGGGATGCTCGGCGGGTTGCCGTTGGCGCTGATCCTCGTGGGCCGACTTCTCCGGGATCGACCTCGGCTGAGTTTCACGGAGCTGCGGGATGTGCTCCGCCGTGGCGGCGCCGTCGTCGTGTTGACGAAAGCGGGCACGCTGCCGCCTGACTACAGGGAGCGGCTGGGCGCCTCCATGGCGGCAGTGATGGGTGAGGTCTGGGGCCTTCTGGCCAAACCCGAGGACAACCTGGCGCGTCAGGTTCTGCTTGCGCTCTCAGCGCTCGGTGAGAGCTTATTCGTTCCGGAAGCGGCTCTGCCGCTCCTGGTCGAGCCCCCCCCGCCCGACCCCTTGGAGCCGGATTGGAACGAGGCCGCGCTGGAACGGCTGACCGTGCTGCAGATGGTCGAACGACACGCGGAGGCCCGCGCAGTACGCTTGCACCCATTAATACGCGAGTTCGCGGCGTGCCAGCAGCCGGAGGGGTTTGTGTCGGAGCTGGCAGCGGGCCTCGACCGGCGTCTTGGCTCAGTGAATCGGCTACTTGCATTGCCTGCGGCGGCATTGCCGGCGATCACCGGGGCGCTCGAATCCTTCTTGGCAAGCACTCGTAGGGAGGATGAAGTAGCGCAGCGGATCTGCCGGCTGCTGCGGCTGCAGGCGCACGCGTTGTGGCAAACCCGCGATCCGACCGCGGGCTTGGCTACGGCCGCGCAGCTCGCCTATAGCGCCGGTCTACACGGGCTCGACGAACTCAAGAATGCGGCCGAGGCGGCCATTCCTACAGGAAAACTTGGGTTTTCTTTGCGCTGGAGCTCCTCCAGCCCGCCGGTGGAGGCGCTACGACAGCGGCTTCGTGGCCACGAGAGTTGGGTGTTCTGCTGTGCCGTGAGTGCAGACGGCAAGACCGGTCTGTCGGGCTCCGGGGACAACACGTTAATCGTGTGGGATCTTGAGCGCTGCCTGGCGCGCCACCGTTTGGAAGGCCATCACAGCTGGGTGCACGGATGCGCAGTGAGCGCGAACGGTCAGATTGGTCTGTCGGGCGCCGGAGATTGCACCTTAATCGTTTGGGATCTCGCACGCGGTGAGGCGCGCTACCATCTGCAAGGTCACGAGAGTGAGGTGCGTGGCTGCGCGATAAGTGCAGACGGCACGCTCGGGTTGTCTGCTTCCTTGGATAACACACTTATTTTGTGGGATCTGGAGCGCGGCGAGGCGCGTCACCGCTTGCGGGGACATGCAAGGTGGGTCCTTCGCTGCGCTATGAGCGCGAATGGTGCACTCGGGCTCTCCGCGTCATTGGACGGCACAGTGATTGTTTGGGACTTATTGGGAGGCAGGGAGCGCCACCGCCTGCGAGGTCACACTCATAAAGTCGCCGATTGCGCAATAAGTGCGGACGGCACAGTCGGGCTGTCCGCCTCCGAGGATTGCACGCTTATTGTTTGGAATTTGTTGGAAGGCACCGAACGCTACCGTCTGCGAAGCCACGTGCGCGGAGTAGTCGGCTGCGCCATAAGTGCAGACGGCACGATTGGTCTCTCCGCCTCAGACGACAAGGTCTTAATCGTCTGGAATCTGACGCGGGGAGAGGCGCTCAATAGCCTACAAGGCCACGAGAGCGGGGTATCCGACTGTGCTGTGAGCGCAGATGGCCGGATCGGACTGTCGGCGTCAGATGACCGTACACTCATCCTATGGGATCTCGCCCAGAAGGAGGCACACCATCTCCGTCAACCTCACGCGGACCGAGTGCTTAGCTCCGCCATATGCGCAAATGGCGCGCTCGGACTATCGGCCTCTTTGGACGGCACGTTGATCGTCTGGGACTTGGAGCATGGTGACATACGCCACCGCCTGCGCGGCCATGATCACTGGGTGCGCGGCTGCGCAGTAAGTGCGGATGGCCGGCTCGGGCTATCTGCGTCTGAGGATTGCACACTGATCGTTTGGGATTTAGAGCGTGGCGAGGCGCGCCACCAGCTGCGGGGGCATAGCGGCCAAGGAAGCTGGCTGACCGATTGCGCGGTGAGTGCCGACGGTCGGCTTGGGCTGTCCGCTTCATCCGACGGTACCCTGATTGTTTGGGATTTGAAGCGGGGCAGGAGACGCCACCGTCTAGAAGGCCATGACCGTACCGTGCGCAGCTGCGCGGTGAGCGCGAACGGCCGACTTGGGCTGTCCGCTTCCTCCGATCGCACGCTCATCGTCTGGGATTTGGAGCGAGGCAGGAGGCGCGACTATTTGATAAGCCACAACGACGCGGTGACCGGCTGTGCCGTGAGTGCCGATGGCCGGCTCGGTCTGTCTGCGTCTGAGGATTGTACACTGATCGTCTGGGATTTGGAGCGCGGTTTGGCACGTCACCGGCTGGAGGGCCATCAAAGGCTGGTGCGCGGCTGCGCTGTGAACGCCGACGGGACCCTTGGCCTATCGGCTTCTGACGATGGCATGATAGTTTTATGGGATCTGGCGCGTGGTGAGGCGCGCCATTTCCTTGCGCTCTCCACGAACCCAACGTGTGTCGCGATCGACGCAGTTGGCCGTCATATCCTGATTGGCGATGGCCGAGGCGACGTGACATGCCTAAGGATTGAGCCGCCATGAGTCTCTCCGACGCCCCGTTCGTGTTCGCCGGCGAAAACGCCAAGCCTGACCTGCTCGGCCGAGGGCCGGCAGTCGAGGCGCTGCGACGTATGCTTGGCGGCGCGGCTCTGTCCACGCCGCTCGTGGTTGGTATTTACGGCGGCTGGGGCACGGGGAAGACCAGCGTCATGCAAACTTTGCGCGTAAGACTGGAAGAAACGGCTTCCGATCCTTTGGCTATCTGGTTCGACGCCTGGATCTACGCCCGGCAGGAGACCGCGCTCTGGCGTGCCCTCCTGCTGCGCATCGTCGCCGCTCTCCGTGAACGCACCGAGATGCCGGACGACAAGACCCTAACCAGTTCCGCCTATGATGTCGCGTTTGCCCGCTATAAGAAGCTCTGGGTCAATGACCAGGACGCGGAGGCGGCCCGGGCGGCGCTGGACGAGGCGCGGGACCGACTCTATCGCAGCATGACCTTGACCACCAAAGGCGGGCTAAAGGTGGACTGGTGGGGCGCCCTGCCTCTGGCGGCGGATGCGGCTCTTACAGCAGTCACGGCTGGGCTGAACGCGCAGGTGGCCCAGGCCATCGTCGGCAAGGACGCTCAGGGCGGCCTAACCACCGCACTGGCGAAGTGGTTCAAGGGTGAGGACACCAGGAAGGCGGTCAAGCTGATCGAACGCGAAGCAAGCGAGCGCTACGTCGAGCAGGTGACCTCGTTAGAGCAGTTCCAGGAGCTGTTCCGCGAGCTACTGGCCCGGTTTGGAATTGGCGAAAAGGGCAGGCGACTCTTCGTCTTCGTAGACGACCTCGATCGCTGCCTGCCGGAGGACGCGGTGGCGGCACTAGAGGCGATCAAGCTGTTTCTGGATCTGCCCGGTTGTATTTTCGTCCTTGGCATGGACCGCCTCATGGTCGAACAGGGCATCCGGGTGCGCTACAAGGGTTTAAAAGACCTAGGCTTCGACTTCGACGCGGTCGCCTACCTCGACAAGGTGATCCAGGTTCCACTCAATCTGCCCATGCTCGGCGAGACCCAAGTTAGGGCATACCTCGCCGGCATCTCGGAGGCCGCCGCGGCGGGCGCATTCGGCGCCTGTAGCGACCTGATCCTCGAGGTGGCGCCGCCGAATCCGCGCACGCTAAAGCGGCTTCTTAATTCGCTGCTGCTGACCCTTTACCTCGATGGCTTCGATGACGCCGCACTGGCGGACACAAAACCGAGCATGGCACGGAAGGATCGGGTGCGGCGGCTGTGCAAGCTATTACTGTTGCAGGTCTGCTTCGACCCGGCCTGGCGAGCGGTGGCGGCCGGCGGGCGGGAGACGCTCAAAGCCGCAGAGCAGATCGGTAAGGGGCGCGAGGCTAAGGGGCTGGACGCTGAGGTGAAGCGGCTGTTCGAAGGCCGGGCAATGGAGCGGCTGTTCCGGCTCGGCCCCGACCTCGGCATCCTACCGGACCGGGACTTGGACGCACTGCTGACCCTCACCAAAGCCACCCAGTCACCCGAGCCGCACCCCGGCACCCCGGAGAGCTCGGTTGCCCCGATCATGCCTGAAACGTCCTGATGCCTGTGGCTGTTCGCTTCCGGTATAGCTCAGACCGGGGTGGATGCCGAGGCGAGGGCTTCCTTCCTGCGTGGACGGCAGCAGATTGCGCGCGACCACCTCATCCATGAGTGGGAGCCAGAGGACGCAGCGGCCGGTGTCTGACGAGTGGGAGGACACAATCGGCTACTACGACCGCAATGCCGTGCGCTTCGCAGCCGACACGGCCGATCTCGACATGTCGGCGCTCTACGAGCGGTTCCTTCAGCACCTACCGCCCGGCGGACGGATCCTGGACGCGGGCTGCGGTGTCGGGCGTGATGCACTTGCTTTCGCGGAACGCGGGTACTCAGTGACGGCCTTCGACGCTTCGGCCGAGATGGTGAGGCTGGCGCGGGAGCGCGTCGGCAGTCGGGCCGAGGTCCTTCACATGCGCTTCGAGGACGTAGCTTCGCAGGAGGAGTTCGACGGGATCTGGGCCTGCGCCTCCCTACTGCACGTCCCGGCCGCGGACTTCCCCAGCGTTGCCGCGCGTCTAGCATGGGCACTCCGGCCGCGCGGCGCGTGGTACATGTCCTTCAAGCTGGGATAGGGTGAACGGGTCGCAGGCGCACGAACCTTCACAGACCACACCGATGAGACCCTACGCCTCGCGCTTGCCAGCACAGAGGCCGAACTTGCCGAAGCATGGGCCACTGAAGATGTGCGGGCTCGGCGCGCCAGCGAGCGCTGGCTTAATGCGATCGCGCTGAAGGGTGGATCAGCGTTCGCGCCCACCCACTCCCGTGTCGCTGCCGTCAGGCGGCCCTGACGCCGAAGCTCAAGCGGCGAAGAAACTTTGCCATTGGGCCATTCATGGGCGGGCACTCATCCGGCGCCCCCGGGCCTTCAAGCTCCAAAGCGCAAAAGTGGTCCAAGTAGCCCAGCGAATGCCGCACTCGGGGAGGAGCGGACGGCTGTCGATCACCACGCTCGAAATAGCACCTCATCACCACTGACCAAATGCTAGACCAGCGCCAGGTGCTGGCCCAGCCGACGCCACAGCCCAAGCCATGACCAAGTTGCTGCGCAACGTCGGAAAGGGGATGTCCGAGATTGTGTCGGCGGTGCACCACTACACACCGCCGAAGGTGGGTACCGAGATCAACCTGATTGGCCGTCGCCGCGAGTTGAGGTCCGGTTTGCGCCTGCGACATAGACATCGACCTGTTCGCAATCCCGGGCCTCCAGTTCCAGCTCAGCAAAAGAACACGAACACCTCGACACCGGCCAGGGCGTTTTAGAGGTCGCCACTTATTTCGCATTCAGTCTCTAACTACTGACCACTCGCGCAAACCAGCCAGAAAAAGTCCCCGTATTCTTAGATGTAGGAGAATAATCAATGCCAGTGTCAAATATCGACTTAAGTGTAAGAGATATACCAGATGGTATTGGCACTTCTACTAGACCGTACCAAGGATCGAGGATGATAGCGCCAGTTCGATTACTTCCTGCGCAAACCACAAAATGCCCGCCAACTGTTGGCCATTTTATATGAAATATAATAGGCCGATCTTCACTTGCACTAAGGAACATTGGGGCCAGCTCACCGACGGCCAGTTGACGATGATCAATCTTTAGGCCCTGATCCTCGAGTATTATTTTAAGCAGTCCAGAACCAACTCCAGGCCCACCTGTTTGGAGATCTTGAAGTTTAGCACCATACTTTATCGCAAGATCTCGTTGATACTCCTCGCCTCCAATGTGGCTTTGCCGCTTCACCATACAATAAACCATAAAACAACAAGCAGGCCCACATGAACTTCCAAGATCCTGGGTCCAAAGTATATAGTTTTTGCCACTTGAGTCAGTTACGGTTCGATGATCCATCGTTGACTCCACGGTGCCGATTTTTAGTTTCGAATCCAGCAGCAAATTCAAAGTTAGTGCCTGATCTGCTGCGTGAATGCCAATGTTCATCGGCAAGCAAAAAAAACCAAGCTTTCGCAGAGATTATGCTCAGCAAAGTGAAATTTAACTCGCTTCTGCCCATCTTGTTACCAGCCAGCGAAAAGCTCCTCACATTAGTTGAAAGCCATTCCGCCGGAGAGCGCCACGGTTTGGCCAGTCATATACGCGTTGCTCACTAACATCATAACCACTTGCGCCACCTCATCAATCGTTCCAAATCGGCCAAGCGGAATGCGAGACGGCGATTGAGCCACGCCCGACTTCACCATGTCGGTTTCAACCAGGGACGGCGCGACTGCATTGACCGTAATACCCTCCTTTACAAGCCGAGCGGCATAGCCGCGCGTCAATCCTTCCATGCCAGCTTTGGACGCGTTGTAGTGCACCCCAACTGCACCTGCGCCTCGCGCTGCGCCGGACGACATGTTGACGATGCGGCCCTAGCGCTGCGCGCGCATGTGTGGCAGCACCGCCTGGGTGCAAAGAAGAGCGGATTTCAGGTTAACGGTGATCGTTTCATCGAATTCGGCCTCGGTCAGATCGTCGATGCCGCGGATCAGGGCGATGCCGGCGTTGTTGATGAGAATATCAACGAGCCCGATCTTCTCAGAAACGCTCTGCACCAGAGCGGCAACGGCACTACTGTCAGCGACGTCTGCTTGAAGGGTGACTGCTCGGCCAGATCCTTGGTTAATCTTGCGGGCAACCGCCTCGGCGTCGGCTGACCTTGAACGGTAGTTGATGGCGACGGCTGCCCCAGCCTCACCCAAGGCTAAGGAAACCGCGGCGCCAATCCCTCGAGACCCGCCCGTGACCAGGGCAACGCGACCGCGCAATGGTTGGGTCATACAATGGCTTCCTTGCTCGTGTGGCGGGCTGACTGACTTAAGGTGTCGAATGATATTCCCAGCTGGTGGCGATTACCGGATCGCTTAGCCGGGACACAGGGCTCCCCGGTTTCATTTTCTGCTTCACTTCAGCCCGGCGGAGAGCGAATAGCAGCTCGGCGCCATATTTAACGCCGGTGCATCGCCCCAGCTGCCTCCTCAACGGGGCTCCGGTCAGTAGCACCCGGATGGTCGGGTGCTGCACCAGGAGCCCGCCATGACGCCTACCCCGACGCAGGCCGCGATCCTCACTGCGGCGCTGCAAGACCCGCAGCACATTGTGTCCCCGCCGGCTCGGCTCGCCCCGGCGCCGCGCGACGCCATTCGCCGGAGCCTCCTCGCCAAGGGCCTGATCGAGCCGGCAGCGCTCGAGCAGCCGGACGAGAGCACAGCCTGGACGGTGAACGGTGTCCCCGTGCACTACCGCCTGGCCGAGGCAGGCCTGCGCGCTGCTGTAGGGAAGACCGACGGGGGCGCCCCGGCAGATGCCACTACGATTGCCCGGCACGCGCCTGAGGCTCACGAGGCCGCCCTGCTGGCTCAGGAGCCGCCCGCTGCCCCCGCTAAGTGTCCATCCGGGAACAGCTTGAGGCATCTGAATCGGTTGTGACTGGCGG